>NZ_MOWP01000050.1:0-56264 GCF_001983215.1 Frankia sp. CcI49 | reverse complement strand
CCTCGGCCGGCGGCAGGTCACCAGACCCGCACACCCAACGATCACCCGAATCCCCGCCACCAATTTGCTACAGGCTCCCTGACGACCAAAATCCTTCACTCTTGCGACTCGCCAAACCGGGCCACCGAGCTGCCGGGGTCTGGGGGGCCGGGGTCTGGGGGCCGGGCTGCCGGCTATCGGGAGTCCGGCCGCGTTGCCGGCGGTCAGCGCCGCTTCGACGATCGGTGCGAACCACCCGAGCCCGACGATTTCGACGAGCTCGAGCCCGAACTCTTGCGGTCGCACTCCCACTCGTGGTCGTCGTCGTCCCAGTCCGCCACGTAGCCGGCCTTACAGGTCGGCTTCGGCGGACGATCCGAGCAGGCGGCCACTCCCGAGGACACCGCCAGTGCCCCCACCAGGGCCAACGCGACGCGCGCATTTCCGCTGCGGCGCAGGCCCGGACGGTGTCTCTGCTGCATCGACATCGGCCGAGACTGGCATGGCCGGGCGCCGAGCGTGGGCGACATGTCGCAGAAGCGACCTGACGCCGATCCGTCCACGCAGGCCGGGGGCGGGCCGAACGGCCCGAGCGTGGTGGACAAGGATAGGTGGCATGAATGCGGATCCGACCACGACAGGTCACGTAGAGGCACGGGCCGCCTTGCTACTGCTGGCAGACGGTCGACTGCCCGCGGGCGGCCATGCGCATTCCGGCGGGGTGGAGGCCGCCGTGCTCGGTGGCGACATCACCGGGCTCGACGACCTCGCCGAGTTCCTGCGCGGCCGGCTCGCGACCGCGGGCCTGCTCGCCGCCTCCTTCGCCGCAGGGGTCTGCCGCGCGGTCCACGCCGCCGCCTCGGCCGCCGCAGCCGCCTCTGCCGGCCCCGCCAGCCCCGCCGGCCCGGCCAGCCCGGCCCACGCGGCCGGCCCCGCCAACCCGGCCGGCCCCGCCCACGCGGCCGGGACGAAGGGCGTGCCGCTGCTGGATGTCCTGGCGGCGTTCGATGACGAGGTCGACGCCCGCACTCCGTCGCCGGCGCAGCGTGCCGCCAGCCGGGCGCAGGGCCGGGCGCTGATGCGGGTGGCCCGGGCCGCCTGGCCGGTACCCGCCCAGCCGAGCGCACCGCATCACTGTGTGGCGCTCGGCCTGGTCGCCGCCGCCGCCGGCCTCGAACCACGCGACGCGGCCCTCGCCGCCGCCCACGCCTCGGTCAACGGCCCGGCGACGGCGGCCGTCCGGCTCCTCGGCCTCGACCCGCTGGCCGTCACCGGCCTGCTCGCGGAGATCGCCGCCTCGGTGGACAGCACCGCCTTCCAAGCCGACCAGGCGTCCCTCGGCTCCCCCGCCAGCCTTCCCGCCGGCAGCGCACCGCACCTCGACCTGCTCTCCGAACGGCACCGGACAGCCCAGGTCCGCATGTTCACGTCCTGAGAGCCTGGTCTTCAGGTCGGGCCGGGGCTGCCGGACGGTGCGCTCGCGGCGAAGGCGGCCGAGGCCAGCTCGCGGAAGCAACGCAGCGCGTCGTCGCCGTCCCGAGGACCGAGTACAGGACGGTGGCCGACGCGCCGATCGCCGTCGTCACCAGGCCGGGACGGCGCCTGAAGCCGGGACAGGGCGACGCCGGCCGGGATGCAGACATCGCCGCGTGCAGACATCGCCGCGGCACCAGCGTTCGGGCCGCGGGTGCCACCCGAGGGGCTCCCCGTGCTCATCCGGTCGGACGAACACGGCACCGCCGGTGTCCCGAATGCTATTGATCATGTACGCGTGTCCGTCCCCAGGGGCACGTGAGAGAGGCATGTGAGTCGGGCTGGTGCTGGCGGGCGTTACGCTTCGCACGCAGGGCCGGAGCAGGCAGACGGGCAAACACGCAGGCAGGCGGGCCACCCAACGCAGCACACCGAGCACCAGCGGGACACCCGGCACAGGCAGGAACAGGAGCGACGACCGGTGCACCTTGATCACGATCGACGTGGCGCGGTAGGCGGCTCACTGGTCGACGGGGTAGGCCTACCCTCGCCCAGCTCCGCGACCGAGTCGGGGCCACGCTGGCAGAGCCCGCCCGGCACGCCCGCCGGGCCGCCGCCGACCGACCGCGCGCTTCGCGTCGGAGTCGGCGGTCCGGTCGGGAGCGGCAAGACGGCGCTGGTGGCGGCGCTGTGCCGGGTACTGGCAGGCCGGGTCCGCCTCGCGGTGGTGACGAACGACATCTACACCACCGAGGATGCCGACTTCCTGCGCGCCGCCGGGGTCCTCGACCCCGTCCGGATCCGAGCCGTCGAGACGGGCTGCTGCCCGCACACGGCGATCCGGGATGACATCACGGCCAACCTCGACGCGGTCGAGGACCTGGAGGCCGAGCTCGGCCGGCTCGACCTCATCCTGGTCGAGAGCGGCGGTGACAACCTCACCGCGACGTTCAGCTACGGCCTGATCGACCGGCAGATCTTCGTAATCGACGTCGCGGGCGGCGACAAGGTGCCCCGCAAGGGCGGGCCCGGCGTCGCCAACAGTGACCTGCTGGTCATCAACAAGACCGACCTCGCCCCGCTCGTCGGCGCCGACCTGGAGGTCATGGCCCGCGACGCGGCCGCCATGCGCGGCGAGCGCGCGGACCGCCCGGTGCTGTTCACCAACCTCCGCTCCGACACCGGGGCCGCGGACGTCGCCGACTGGGTGCTCGCCCAGCTGCCGTCGCCTGCCCACCCCCGCTGAGCCCGCGCCGGTGACAGCAACGGCGGCGCCAGCGACGGGAACGCCGGCGACGGCGACGGCGAGAGTGACGACGCCCGATCCCGCCCCGACGACCAGGCTGTCGACCCCGTCCCGCACAGCCGTTCGGGCACGCGCGGCCCTGCGCGTCGAGCTGGACGCCGACGGCACCGCCAGGATCGCCGAGCTGCGGTCCGCGGTGCCTGTGATCCTGCGGCGCACCGGCGGGTCGGGGCGAGTGGTGGTGATCCACCTCGTGGGTGGTGCCGGCGGCCCGCTCGCCGGCGACGACCTCGGCCTCGACATCGCCGTGGGCGCGGGGGCGCACCTGGTCGTGCGGTCGGTGGCCGCGACCGTGGCGCTGCCCGGTCACGGCGCCGGTCCGTCGACGTTCGCGGTGCACGCACAGGTCGGCCCGGCGGCGGCGCTGAGCTGGCTCCCCGAGCCGACCGTGGTCGCCGCCGGCGCCCGGCACCGGATGACCACCGAGATCACCCTCACGCCGGACTCGTCGCTGCGCTACCGCGAGGAGATCCTGCTCGGCCGGTTCGGGGAGCCGGGCGGCAGCCTGACGACCTCACTGCGCGTGGACGTCGACGTCGACCGGGAAGCACCCCCGGCACCATCAGTGCACCCGGCGTCTTCGGTGCCGCGGCGGCGGCCGCTGCTGTGCCAGGAGCTCCGGCTGGGCCCGGACCTGCCCGGGGCAGCCGGTCCGGCCGTGCTCGCCGGCGCGCGGGCCATTGGCTCGGTCCTGGTCGCGGGCCCCGCTACCAGCTTCGATTCGGCTGCCGGTTCCGGCTCGGTGGCGGACGGGGTCGCTGCGCTGCGGCTGGCCGGACCGGGTGCGCTCGTCAGCGCGCTGGCAGGCGACGCGGTGACGCTGCGCCGCCGCCTCGACGCACTGGCCGGACCGCTCACCGGCGACCTGGCCGACACCCCCGCCGACACCCGGTAACGCCTACGCCTTGAACTGCCGGCTCCTGGCACTGCCGGCTCCTGGCAGCGCCGGCTCCTGGCAGCGCCAGGACCGGTGGCCGCGACGGGCCCGCGAGCCGGGTCTGTCAGGCTTCCAGCCGGTACCCCATGCCACGCAGGGTGGTGATGCAGCCCGCACCGATCTTGCGGCGGAGGTAGCCGACGTAGACGTCCACGATGTTGCTGCCGGGGTCGTGGTCGTAGCCCCAGACCGCCGAGAGGAGCTGTTCGCGGGCGAGCACCTGGCCCGGGTGGCGCAGGAACATCTCTGCGAGCAGGAACTCTCTGGCCGTCAGGTCGATCGTCCGGCCGCCCACCTGCGCCTGGCGGGTGCGCAGGTCGAGGCTGACATCCCGGACCCGCAGCACGGTCGGCTCCGGCGCCCGGTCGCCCCGCAGCCGCAGCCGGACGCGGGCCAGCAGCTCCTCGAAACGGAACGGCTTGGTCATGTAGTCGTCGGCTCCGCCTTCCAGCGCCGCCACCGTGTCACGCACGCCGTCCCGCGCGGTCAGGACGACCACGGGAGCGGCCACGCCGGCCCCGCGCAGCCGCCGCAGCACCGAGAAGCCGTCGATGTCCGGCAGGCCCAGGTCGAGGACGACCAGGTCGATGCCGCCCTGCAGGACGAGGTCCAGCGTGGACGCCCCGTCGCGGGCGCAGACCGTCAGGAACCCGTTGGCGCGCAGGCCCTTCTCGATGAAGGAGGCGATGCGGGACTCGTCCTCGGCGATCAGTACCCGGTGGGCCACGTCAGTCACCCTCCCGAGCCAGGTCACGCCCCCGGGCGGTACCCACCCGCGCCCCACCGGCCGGCCCCTGGCGAGGCACGGTCAGCTCGAAGGTCGCGCCGTCGCCGGGCTCACCGAGCACGCGGACGTCCCCGCCGTGCGCGATCGCGATGGCGCGCACGATGGCCAGGCCGAGCCCGGCGCCCTCGGACGACCCACGACCGGGCTGACCGCGCGCAAACCGCTCGAAGATCCGCTCCCGGTCCCCGGGCACGACCCCCGGCCCGGTGTCGGTGACCCAGAAGCACACCCCGTCGGCGTACGGGCGGGAGCCGAGGCGCACCTCGTCGCCGGTGTCGGTGTTCTGCACGGCGTTCTGCGCGAGCTGGACGACCGCCTGCGTGACACGGTGGCGGTCCATCACCGCAGTGCCCGGGCACGTCCCCGCCAGTCGCCACCGCCGCGACGCCAACGCGCAGACCCGCGACATCAGGTCATCGGTGAACGCGGTCAGGTCGACCTCCGCGACCTGGAGGAAGTCGGGCCGCCGGGCCTTCGCGAGCGTCAGCAGGTCGTCGACCATGCGGCTCATCCGGTCAAGCTCGTCGGTGACCAGGGCGACGGTCTCCGTGCGTTCCGCCGGGTCGTCGGAGAGCAGTTCCAGATGCCCGCGGATGATCGTGATCGGGGTACGCAGCTCGTGCCCGGCGTCGTCGACGAACGCCCGCTGGGTCGCGAAGGCGTCCTCCAGGCGATCGAGCATGCCGTTGAACGTGCGCGCCAGCTCCGCGATCTCGTCCCGGCCCGCCACGGGGATCCGCCGGGAGAAGTCCGTGTCACTGATGACCTGGGCGGTGCGGCGCAGCTCCCGGACCGGAGCGAGTACCCGGCCCGCCACCAGCCAGCCCCCGGCTCCGGCCAGGGCGAGAGCCGCGAACCCGACGATCGCCAGCACCCGGACCACCTCCCCGACCTCGGCCCGCTCCCGGTCGACGAAGACCGCCGCGGCGAACACTCCCCGCTCCGGCGCGCCCGCCACCTGGACCGGGACCGTGGCGAACCGAACCTCGCCGGCCGGCGTCCGGATCGTCCCGTAGCGCGGCTGCGGGTCCGCGGCGAACGTCGCGACCACCTGCCGGTCGCTGTCCAGGCGATAGACCGGCTCCTCGGCGCTGCGCCGGAACGGCGCGCCGTCGACGAGCGCGAGCATGGTCTCGTTGGGCCCCGGAATCGTGCGCTCCAGATGTGCCTGGAGCAGGTCACGCACGTTCGAGAACGGCTGGGACGTGCGCGGGTCGACGGAGGCCGTCGCGAGCCGGCGCAGCTCGGCGACCTGGCGGGCCAGGCCACGGTCGACCCGCTCGTCCACCCGAGCCAGCAGCACCTCGCGCGAGACCAGCACCGACCCCGCAAGGGCCACGGCCACCAGCAACACCTGCCAGCCGAGGATCCGCAGGCGCGCCGAGGTCGTCACGTGCCGCGTGGCACGGCGTGTCCGGAACGGCCTCACGGCCCACCAGCCTGGTCGAGGCAGCCCTCGGCGCGCATGTGACGCTGATGAGAACTCACTCATCTCCGCGTCGTGAACAGCTCGGTCACGGGGTCGGGCTGGCCGGCGGGGACGGCACCGTGACCGCCGGCTCGGGCCAGGCCGCCGGCTCCGGCGCCGCCGACGGCTCGGGCGCCACGGCGGCCGGCAGCGGACGGACCGTCACCGCCGGGACTCCGCCGAGGGCACCGGCGCGCGCCAGCTCCTCCGTGCCCTGGCGCGACTCGGCCATCTCCGCGAGCCGACGCCGAGCGTCCTCGTCCGGCACGGCGCCGGGCACCGCCTCGGTAGGCATCGGCACCGGCTCGGCGGAGACACCGCCCGGCCCCGGCGTCGGCGTCGGGACGCCCGCGGGCAGCAGGATCGGGCCGCCGAGATCAGGCGGCGGCGGCATGCTGCCGCCGGTGACCGCGACTCCGAACCCGGGTACGACGATCGCCGCCGCGACCACCGCGGCCAGCACGACACCCGGGGCCGCCGTCGGCAGCCTGCGGCGGATCTCCCTGGAGGTGGCACGGACTCGGGTGGCCGGCCGGTGGCGCCCGTCACGCCGAATGCGCCTCATAGCCACAAAGGCTAACGGGATGTTCACAGACGTCTCCACCGCACACGCTTCTCCGGCACCGCGCCGCGGACACTCCGTCAGGGCGCCGCGGACTCGCCGCGCCAGGCGGCCCCGGAGCCGATGAGAAGGCTCTCACCGGGGGCTCACCCCCAACCCACGGTCAGCGACGAGCGTCGTTCCCATGCCGGGGGTCGACGCGGCACGCGGACTATCGAAGCGAGGTCATGACTCGATGGGTCACAACACTGATGCTGACGATCGCGCGGTTCATCGGCGCACCGGCACCGGGCACGGCCGGGGTGCCGCGGGGCGCAGGGTGCCGCGGGCCGGGTCCAGGCTGCTGGGCACGGTCGGGCTGGCCGCGGCGCTGGTCGGTGCCGGCGCTGGTGCCGCACACGCCGCGGGCACCACGGCCGCCCCCAGCCCGGCACCGAGGCCGGCCTCGGTAGCCGGGCCGGCCGCGGCCCCGCCTTCGGTTCCCGCCAGCGCCGGCGACGCGGCTGCCGGGGCCACCACCGTCCCCAGCCCCCGGGCCGAAGCGCCCCTGCCCACGGCGCGAGACGCCGCCCCGGTGCCGACGGAGGTGGCGGTCCCGCCCACCTGCGATCGGGCGGGTGCGGGGGCGTCCCCGGCGGAGCAGGCCGCGGCCCGTCAGCGCTGCGCCGACGCGGCCCTCGACGGCGACTCGGCCCTTCCGGTCGGCGGCATCGACACGGGCGCCGGTGGCACAGCGAGCACGAGCACGGGCACGGCGACCGCACCCGCCACCCTCGCGGCCGGCCGGGCCGGCGCGACCGACGCGGCCGACGCGGCCGGCCAGACAGGTCTCGCACTGGCCGCGGGCGGCACTGGTCTCGGCGCGCTCGCTGCCGTCGGCGCCACGCTCACCGGCCTCGGCCTACGGCGGCGCCGGGCCGGGGCCGCCGACTGATCGTGGCCGGAACGGGAGCCGGGCACGCGCCCCGGGGCGAAAGCTGGGCGCGGCCCCGAGACATGGCCGGGACCGGGCGCGAAAGCCAGAGCGGAACCGGGGGCGGAAGCCGGAACGCGGCGGAACCGGGCCGGCCATGGCGGCGGCGCTGGCTGCCCGCGGCGGCGCTCGCGGCCCTGCTCCCCTGGTCGGTGTGCTGCGGTGCGCGGCCGGCGGAACGGCCGACCGCACCATCGGTGAGCGGGACCGTTCCGGCCAGCCGGCCGGTGCGGGACGCGGCCCCCACCGGCGGCACGCAGGCCGCCGGTGGGGGCCTCACCCCGGGCACAGCCGCACGGACTAGCACGGGCCTGGGCGCGGGTCAGGTCGCCGAACCGGTGCGGGTCCGGATCCCGGCGATCAACGTCTCCGCGCCGGTCGTGTCGCTGACCCTCGACGACAGCGGACGGCTGCGAGCCCCGTCCAGGTTCGAGGAGACCGGGTGGAACGCCGCCGGCCCGGAGCCGGGCGAGCCGGGCACAGCGGTGATCGCCGGCCACGTGGATTCGCGGACCGGCCCGGCGGTGTTCTTCCGCCTGCGGGAGCTCGCCRCCGGTGATCGCGTGGAGGTCGAGCGGGCCGACGGGACGTCCGCGGTCTTCGTGGTGCGCCGGCGGGCCTGGTTCCCGAAGGATGCCCTGCCCGCCGCCGAGGTGTACGGCCCCACCGGCGCGCCGGAGCTGCGGCTGATCACCTGCGGCGGTGTCTTCGACCGGGCCCGGTCAAGCTACCGGGACAACCTGGTGGTGTTCGCCGACCTGCCCTGACCCGGCCGGCCGGGTCAGGGCTCCTCGCCGGTCCGCCGGCCGGCCTCGATGCGATCATCAGCCCGGTCCGGGACGGGGCCGCCCTCAGGCTGCTGCGACGTCCCGGTGTTCTCGGTGTTCTCGGTGCTCTCGGTGTCGTCGTCCGCGCGCTGGCGGACGACGACGTTCCCTGCCTGCGCCGCCGGCTCGGCCCGCTGGCCGGCCCGCTTTCCTTCGGGGGCCGCGTAGGTGCGCCCCTTCCACGCGGCGCCCCGGCCGGCCCGGTGCCGGCGGGCGGAGTCGATGGTCATGGCGAGGTAGAGCGCGGCGGTGAAGGGCAACGCGAGTGCGCTGCGCGCCGGCTGGCCGTAGTACCGCAGCATCGGCGTGTAGGTGGTGATCATGATCGACCAGGCCAGCAGGCCGGCGGCGGCGACCGCGACGTCACCCGCGACGATCCCGACCACGGTCGCGGCCACCGGCGCCACGAAGACCACGGCGAGCCCGAACACGGTGCCGACCAGCAGCAGCGGAGACCAGAAGAGCTGCGCGTAGGCGGTACGCGCCACCATGTCCCACAGGTCCGCCAGACGCGGGTACGGCCGCCGGCTGGACACGTGGTCCGCGAGCCCAAGCCAGGTTCGCCCACGCTTGTTCTTGATCAGCCGAGCGAGCGTGACGTCGTCGATCACGGCGTCCCGGATCGCCTCGATGCCACCGGCCTCGATCAGCGCCCGCCGGCGGACGAGGGAACATCCCCCGGCCGCCGCGGCGACCCGTGATCGCGGATTGTTCGACCACCGGAACGGATAGAGCATCGCGAAGAAATAAACGAAGGCCGGGACGATCAGCTTCTCCCAGCCGGTGCTGACCCGCAGCCTGGCCATCTGCGAGACGAGATCCAGCCGATGGTCGGTCGCCGCCCGGACCAGCGCGCGGACCGAGCCCGGTTCATGGCCGATGTCAGCGTCCGTGAGCAGCAGGAAGTCCGCCGGGCCGGCCGCGGCGACGCCGTGCCGGAGCGCCCAGAGCTTGCCGGTCCAGCCGGCGGGCGGCTCGCTGGACCCGATGACGGTCAGGGTCACCGCGCCCCCCGAGCCGGCATCGTCCGGACCGGCATTGTCCAAGCCGGCACCGTTCAGGCCGGCACCGTTCAGGCCCGCACCGTTCAGGCCCGCACCGTTCAGGCGGTCGGCCGCGGCCTGCGCGGCCAGCTTCTGGGCGATCTCGCCCGTCCCGTCCGTACTGGCGTCGTCCACCAGGACGATGCTCAGCGGGCCTGGGTAATCCTGGGTCAGCAGCGAGGTCAGCGTGAGGGGCAGTACGTCGGCCTCGTCCCGGGCGGGGACCACCGCGACGACCGATGGCCACTCGCCGGACGGTTCCGCCCCGTCGGCACGCGGCAGCCGCTGATCCGTGCGCCAGAAGAACCCCCAGCCCAGCGCCAGAAAGACCCACGAAGCGAGCGAGATCAGCGCGATCACCAGCAGTGGAAGCACGCCAGGCAGGATGCCACACGGCCACGCCCCCCGAACTCGCCAGGACGGATCAGTCCCGCACCGTCCCGGCTGGTGCGCCATGGCGCTGTCACACCCCGCTTCCCCCAGTCCGCCCGGGTTCCGAACGGGCTCCGAACGGGGTTGCGCGAGCGCAAGGTCACACCGAGAAGGGCCCTGATTTTCGGTTTTGGGCTCGCTATCGACTCAGACAGATGCTTTACTAAATTTAGTTGTATGAACCAACCAAGGGAGGTTCGTCACGTCGACCTCGACGACTTCGCCCGACCTGCCGGGCGGCCGCAGCCCCAGCGCGACCAAGCGCGCACCGAAGACCCGCAGGGACACACCGGAGGAGCTGCGCCAGCGGAAAGCCAGCCCGGCCGGGCTGACGCACAGGGAGACCATGCTGGCCCTCACCGGCCTGCTGCTCGCCCTGTTCGTCGCCATGATCTCGTCGACGGTCGTGACGAACGCCCTACCGAAGATCATCTCTGATCTGCACGGCAGCTCGACCAGCTACACCTGGGTGGTCACGGCGACGCTGCTCGCGATGACCGCCACCACACCTATCTGGGGCAAGCTGGCGGACCTGTTCAACCGCAAGCTCCTGGTCCAGACCGCACTCACGATCTTCGTCCTGGGCTCGGTGCTCGCCGGGATCTCGACGTCCACCACCATGCTCATCTCCTTCCGGGTGGTGCAGGGCATCGGCGTCGGCGGGCTGTCCGCTCTGGTGCAGATCGCGATGGCCGGCATGATCGCCCCGCGGGAGCGGGGCCGCTACAGCGGCTACCTGGGCGCGACGTTCGCCGTCGCCACCATCAGCGGCCCGCTGATCGGCGGCGTGATCGTCGACGTCCCCGGGCTGGGCTGGCGTGCCTGCTTCTACCTGGGCCTGCCCATCGCCGTGGTCGCGTTCGTGGTGCTCCAGCGCACGCTGCAGCTGCCGTCCGTGCGCCGCGACGTCTCGATCGACTACCTCGGCGCGACGCTGATCGCCGCCGGCGTCAGCTGCCTGCTCATCTGGACGTCGCTGGCGGGATCGAGCTTCGGCTGGGTCTCGGGTGAGTCCGCGCTCCTGCTCGGCGGCGGTCTGGCCCTGCTCGCGGTCGCCGTGGCGGTCGAGGCGCGGGCGAAGGAGCCGATCGTCCCGCTGCGGCTCTTCCGCGACCGGACCATCGTTCTCACGATCATCGCCAGCGCCTGCGTCGGCACCGTGATGTACAGCGCCAACCTGCTGTTCAGCCAGTACTTCCAGCTGGGCCGGGGCAAGAGCCCGACGCTGTCGGGTCTGCTCACCATCCCGATGGTCGGCGGCCTGGCGATCGCCTCCCTGATCGCGGGGCGCATCATCACCGAGACCGGCCGCTGGAAGCGCCTCCTGGTCCTGGGCACGATCCTCATCGGCGCGGGCCTGGGCCTGCTAGGCACGGTCAGCGACCACACGCCGCTGGTGACGGTGTCACTGTTCGCCTGCCTGATGGGCGCGGGGCTCGGAATGGTGCAGCAGAACCTGGTGCTCGCCGCCCAGAACTCCGCCTCCGCGGAGGATCTGGGGTCCACGAGCTCGGCCGTGGCGTTCTTCCGCAGCCTCGGTGGTTCGGCCGGTGTGGCGGCCCTCGGCGCGGTGCTCAGCACCCACGTCAGCAACGCCACGATCTCCGGGCTGCGCGCAAACGGTCTGCCCGCCGACACTCTTGGGGACGGACGCTCCGTACCCGACCCGTCCAGGCTGCCCGACGCGGTGGCCTCGGTCGTGCATCACGCCTACGGCCTGGGCGTCGCGGATGTCTTCCTGATCTGCGTCCCGCTGGCTGTGTTGGCGCTGCTCACGGTCCTGTTCATCCCCGAGGTGCAGCTGAGGTCCGGCGCGGGGGTTGAGAAGGTCGAACGTGTAATGACGAAGCTGCCGGCCCGCGACCGCCACGACGACGGTCTCGATCCGGATGTGGAACTGGCCGCCTGGCGGCCGACGGCCGGTGCATCGCCAGAACCTGCACCATAATCAAGGGGTGACACGCAGCCGTCGGCCCGAACAGACGGGCGATACCCGTCAGGTACTGCTGGCTGCGGCCCGCCGCAGGTTCGCCGAACAGGGCTATGCCGCCACCGGCACCGAAGAGATAGTCGCGGACGCACGGGTCACCCGAGGAGCGCTGTACCACCACTTCCGGGACAAGGCCGACCTGTTCCGGACCGTGATGGAACAGGTCGCCATGGAGGTCGCCGAGCAGCTTGTCGCGGGTGAGCTCGCCCGCGGTGCCGAGCTGCCCAGCGACGCCTGGACGCAGCTGCGCACGGGCTTCCAGTCCCTGCTCGACATCTCGACCACGGACAGTGACTTCCAGCGCATCGTGCTCATCGACGGCCCGGCGGTCCTCGGCAACGACGCCTGGGACCAGCTGGTCGAGCAGCACGGCTACCGGCTGCTCTCCGAGTGGCTCGAGCGGGCGGCGGCCGAGGGCCGCATCGATCCGCTGCCGGTCGCTCCGCTCACCCGACTGGTCGCGGCGCTGCTGTCCGAGGCGAGCCTCTACACCGCGCGGGCCGCGGATCCCGACCGGGCCCGAACCGAGGTCGGGATCGTGCTGGACCGCCTGCTGCGCGGTCTCGGTCGCCGTGGCGGCGACCTGGCCGACCAGCCAGCGGTCAGCGCCGGCGCCCCACATGGCCACGTCTGATGCCTGACGACTGACTCCCACCGACGACCGACCCCCCACCCGGGCGGGGTTCGGCCGGTCGGGTGCCTGCGTCCGCCGAGCGGCTCAGTCGGGCAGGTTCAGCAGGCGGCAGGCGTAGCGGAAGACCTGTTCCCGCAGGATCCGCGGATCGATCGCGGCGAGGCCGGGCTGGCCGACCGCGGTGATGACCCCAACCAGTATCGCGGCGGGGATGCGCGAGTCGTTCTCGCGCTCCTCGCCGTCCACGCCGGCGCGGTCGGCGCGGTCGGCGCGGTCGGCGCCGGCGTCCACGCCGCCCGCGCCGGCGTCCTCGTTGACGAGCAGCGTGTAGATGCGCTCCGTCAGCCCGCGGAACGGCTCATGCTTCATGAGGATCCGCGTCATCACCGGGTCACCGCGCCACGCGCTGACCCCCGCGCGGTTTCGCACCGCGAAGTCGATCAGCTGCTGTAGCAGCACTCGACGCGCCTCGACCCGGTCCTGCGCCGCCTCGGCCCGCTCGACGGCGGCCTCGAGCGGGACCGAATGGTAATCGGCCGTGGCGATGACGATCTCTTCCTTGGTCCTGAACTGGTGGTAGATCGCCGCCTTCGTGACCCCCATCCGGTCGGCGATCATCTGCAGCGTGGTGCCGGCGACCCCGTTGTCGGCAAAGAGGTCGAGGGCGGCGGTGAGGACGCGGACCTGCGCCGGGCTGTAGCTGATCTCAGCCAGGCGGAGGGCGGGCCGGGCCGTGGTGGTCGGGCGCATCGCCCCAGGCTAGTTGCCCGGCGAAACAGCTGGATAGCCGGTCAGCTAGTCGACTGCCCCAGGACCGGTGACCTGCATTTGTTGCCGGCTACCCGGGCCGGATAGCCGATCAGCTAGACAGCTGGATAGCCGATCGACTACTCTGCCGCCCCATGAGACCTGTGAACGGCGAGCGGATCATCTTATGGACGCTGCCCGCAGCTGCGGTCCTGTGGGTCGCCGCGTTTTTCCTCTTCCCCGGTTTCCTACCGCCGATGTCGCCGCGCTCCTCGGCCGACGAGGTCGCGGCCTTCTACCGCGAGAACACCGCCCGCGTCCGCTACAGCATGATTGTTTTCAACTGGTTCTGCGTGGCGCTGATCCCGATCCTGATGCTGATCGTGGAGCGGATGCGCGGTATGGCGCAGCGAACCCCGGTCCTGCGCTACTGCATGATCGGCTGCGCCGGCGCCGCACCCATCGCCTTTCTCACCGCGAGCGTGTTCTGGCTCCTGGCTGCCTTCCGGCCCGAGCGCGCACCGGAGCTCACCCACCTCTACAACGACCTCGCCTGGATCACACTGACCTGCGGAGTTCCTTTTCTGGTGGCGCAGAGCCTTTTCCTGGCGGTCGCCATCTACCTGGATCGGCAGGAGACCCCGGTCTTCCGGACATGGATCGCGCATTTCAACATCGCGGTCGCAGTCGCGCTTGTTCCGGCGGGTTTCGCGGRCCTGGCGCACAACGGCGTTTTCGCCTGGGACGGATTCCTGTCGTTCTGGGTCCGGAACAGTGCCATCGCACTCTGGATCATCGTGATGTCGGTCGTTCTGGCCCGGGCGGTACCGCGTGACGGCGCCGCGGCCGAGGCCACCGCATGAGGCCCTTCGCCCGGGGCGACAACCCGAAGCGTGAGCTCTGGCTGATGTGGTTCGCGGTCCTCGCGTTCTACCAGCTGTACACAGTCGTCTTCTTCGTGCTCACCCGCACCCAGCCACCCGGCAGCCCGTCGTACACCGCGGCCGAGGTCCCCGGCTGGTTCGCGAGCCATCATGACGGGCTGCTCGTGGGGCTCGCGCTGATCTTCGTTCTCGGCGGCCTCTCGGCGACGTCCATCGCCCTGATCACCTACACGATCCGGCGGATGTCGGTCAGCCGCGCGTTCGCCTACTCCTACCTGATTCTCTACTCGGTGAGCGCGGTCCCGGGCTTCCTGTTCATCTGCGTGGCGCTGACCGCCGGAGCCATGCGGCCGGAACGCGACCCGCGGTTGCAGCAGTGGCTCTACGACCTCGGATTCCTGTCGTTCTCCGGCACCATGGGCGTCTTCCTCGTCGGCTCCCTGATATGGATGGCGGCGATCCTCCTCGACCGCAACCGGGTCTTCCCGAAGTGGTTCGGCTACCTGAACCTCTGCAACGCCGTCACCGAGGTCGTCGTCGCACCGGCCTGGATCTTCGACCGCGGTGTCTTCGCCTGGAACGGGCTGATCGCCTGGTGGATCAATGTGGTCGTCTTCGGGATCTACACCGGCGTCTTCATCAACCTGCTGCGAAACGTGATCATCCGCGAGGACTTCGGTACCGGCCCGCTGCCCGACCTCCCGCCCAGGCGGGCCCGCCGGAACACGGCGGCGGCGGAGGCGGCCTCATGACGACCACGCAGGCGCCGCCAACCGAGGCGGCGAAGGCGCGGCGGGTGCCCGGCCAGCCGGACATGTGGGTCCTCGTTCTCGTCGAGTCCCTCATCTTCACGTCCTACTTCGGCGTGTACCTCTTCTACCGTGCCCAGCACGAGGCGGCCTTTCTCCAGGAGCAGGCGCACCTCGACCTCTGGCTCGGGATCATCGACACCATCGTCCTGCTGACAAGCTCGTGGTCGGTCGCCCGCTGCGTCCAGAACGCACGCGCGGGCCGTTACCAGGCGGCCGTGCGGGACGCCTGTGTCACCGCCGCGCTGGGTCTGCTCTTCCTCGCCCTCAAGATCGCGGAGTGGGCCGGGCACATCACCGCGGGCCACACCCTGACCAGCGGCGAGTTCTTCACGCACTACTTCTTCCTCACCGCGATCCACGCCGTCCACCTGCTGATCGGGCTCGTCGTCGTCGGCATCGTGGTCCGTCAGCTCGCCGATCCCCGGCGACGCGACCAGCAGGTGGTCGAGACCTGCGCCACCTACTGGCACACGGTCGACTTCCTCTGGGTCCTGATCTTCGCACTGCTCTACGTCGCGAGGTGATCCGTGCTCAGCGCATCGAACAAGAGGCTTTTCGCCGCCTGGATCGTCCTGTCAGCCATCACGGCCGCCTACCTGTGGATCGATCATTCCGCGGACGATCACGGCACCCCGGTCGCGAGCACCTCGGCCACGGTCGGCGCGATCGTCCTCGCCCTGGTCAAGGTTCGCATCATCATGCGTGAGTTCATGGAGGTCCGGCACGCGCCGCGCCTGCTGTGCCGGCTCACCGATCTGTGGGTGGTACTCATGGCGGCCGGGTTGCTCGGCATGTACTTCGCGGGCAAAGCCGTCGCCTGACCCGCGCCCCCCGAAAAGAGCGATGCCGCCCCGACCCTGGACGGGTCGAGGCGGCATCGTCACTTCACGGTCTGCGGCGCACCGGCCTCATTACGCCAGCGCTGACGCCGTTACGCCGTTTCGTTCGAGGCTCAGGCGCCCATCCGCGCGGCGCGGATCGACTCCTTGAGCGAGCCCATGGTGGCCAGCACGGCGGAGGTCTCGTAGCCACAGTGCGCCATGCAGTTGGCGCAACGCGGGTCCTTGCCCCGGCCGTAGGCCTCCCAGTCGGTCGTCTCGACGAGCTCCTTGTAGGAGCTCACGTAGCCGTCCGACATGAGGTAGCACGGCTTCTGCCAGCCGAAGAGCGAGTAGCTCGGAATTCCCCACGCGGTGCAGGACAGTTCCTTCTTCCCCTCAAGGAAGTCCAGGAACACCGGTGAGTGGTTCAGACGCCACCGCTTGCGACGGCCGTCGCCGAAGACCTTGGAGAACATCTGGCGGGTCTCCTCGACCGCCAGGAAGTGCTCCTGGTCCGGCGCCTTCTCGTAGGCGTAGCCCGGCGAGAGCTGGATCTGGTCGACCTTGAGCTCGTCGTTCAGGAAGTTGATGACGTCGATGACGTCCTGCGGGCTGTCGTTGTTGAAGAAGGTCGAGTTGCTGCCGACCTGGAAGCCGGCGGCCTTCGCGGCCTTGAAGGCAGCGACGCACTCGTCGAAGGTGCCGGGCTTCTCGACGATCGCGTCGTGCCGATCCTTCAGGCCGTCGATGTGCAGCACGAAGGTGAAGTACGGCGACGGAGTGAAGTTCTTCAGCTTCTTCTGCAACAGCAACCCGTTGGTGCAGAGGATGACGAACTTCTTCCGCTTCACGAGCTCGTTGACGATCTCGTGCATCTGCGGGTGCATCAGCGGCTCGCCGCCGGCGATGGCGACGACCGGAGCGCCGCACTCCTCGACCGCCGCCAGCGCGTCCTCAACGCTCATGCGCTGCTTCAGGACGGATGCGGGGTGCTGGATCTTGCCACAACCCGTGCAGGACAGGTTGCAGGCGAACAGTGGTTCGAGCTCCAGAACGAGCGGAAAGTGCTTCCGGCGGAGCAGCTTCTGCTTCGCCAGATACGTTCCAACGCGGAGTGAGTACCGCCAGGCGACAGCCACGGCTCACGCCCCCCTTTCA
Organism: Frankia sp. CcI49; assembly: GCF_001983215.1. Classification (NCBI taxonomy): domain Bacteria; kingdom Bacillati; phylum Actinomycetota; class Actinomycetes; order Frankiales; family Frankiaceae; genus Frankia; species Frankia sp. CcI49. The sequence continues at coordinate 39,431 of NZ_MOWP01000050.1, read as the reverse complement.
TCGGCCGCATCAGTAGCGACCCGAGGTCTTGGAACGACCATACAGGTTGTACGTACAGCCTGCATGTCGATCACGGAATGAGGCCCGGCACACACGTGGGCAAAAGCTGTCGCAGCCGCTCACGGGGACACCGGAAGGCCCGACCAGCCACTTTGACAGTCCATCGGCAATGCTGGAACGACGCAAGGTCACTCGGGGTAGTCAACCGCCGGCGTTTTGAATCACGATGGTCACCCTGCGCTATTCGGATCCGGGTGACGCGGAGCATCCGGCGCGGCCTGACAAATTCATGACACAGACATCTGCGGCACCTTCGTGAACGCATCTCGCGAGAACACACTGTGGCCTGTGGCCCACCCGGGCGCCAGTCAGGCGGGAGAACACGTCGGCGGCCCGGGTACAGGTTCATACCCGGGCCGCCGATGGTGCTTCGGTAGCCGATGACGCTTCGGTAACGGTGCCGATGGCGCGCGGGAGCCGCAACTCCGCGCGCCGACGTCACTTCCGTTCTGAAAGCGGTCGGCGGACCTCCTTCGGCAGGTGGAAGGAGATCGACTCCGTCCCCACCGAACGGACCGTCACCGAGGCCGAGCCGAGCCCGGACAACGCGGCCGTCAGCTCCTCGACGAGCAGCGGCGGCGCCGACGCCCCGGCCGAGATGCCGATGGTGCGCGCCCCACGCAGCCATTCCAGCTGGACGTCACCGACGCTCTCCACCAGATGGGCCGCCACCCCGTCGCGCTCGCTGACCTCGACCAGCCGCTTGGAGTTCGAGCTGTTCTCCGAACCCACGACCAGGACGAGATCGGCCTCGGCCGCGACCCGGCGCACCGCGTTCTGCCGGTTGGACGTGGCGTAGCAGATGTCCGCCGAGCCCGGGCCGACCACCGCGGGGAAGCGGACCCGCAGGGCGTCCACGACCTCCTCCGCCTCGTCCACGGCCAGTGTGGTCTGCATGAGGTAGGTGACCCGTTCGGGGTCCTCGACCTGCAGGTCCTTGACCGCCTCGGGTGACTCGACCAGCTGGATCCGGCCCGGTACCTCGCCGAGGGTGCCCTCGACCTCCTCATGGCCGGAGTGCCCGATGAGCAGCACCGTGTCACCCCGGGCGGTGAACCGGCGCGCCTCCGCATGCACCTTCTCCACCAGCGGGCAGGTCGCGTCGATGACGTCGAGCCCACGGTCACCGGCCTGGTCCCAGACCGCGGGTGCCACACCGTGCGCGGAGAACACGACGGTGGCCCCGGCCGGGACCTCGTCCAGTTCCTCGACGAAGATCGCACCCCGGCTGGCCAGGTCGGCGACCACATGGGTGTTGTGCACGATCTGCTTGCGCACGTAGACCGGCGCGCCGTGCAGCTCCAGCGCGCGTTCCACGACCTCGATGGCCCGCTCGACCCCGGCGCAGAACGCGCGCGGCTCGGCGAGCAGCAGGCGGCGGTTGGCCACGGCGTCGACCCAGGCGCGCAGGGCCGGGCCGAGCGCGCTGATCGTGCGCAGACCGGTCACCCCACGCCGGAACAGGTCCAGCTTGCCCAGCGGTTCGGCGGGGGTGTCCACGATCACCCGGACCGCCGCGATCGGCCGGTCTCCCGCGCCGGGCGCGAGAGTCGCGGATTCCATATCCACCGCGATGGCCCCGGTCGCGGCCAGTTCGGTCCGGGCCGCGCCGGTCGCCACCTTCTCGACCGAGACCATCGGGCCGACGTGCACCCGCAGGCCACCGCGCCGCAGCTCACCGGCGAGCAGCGGCGCTGTCGGGCAGGTGGCGACCACCGTTCCGTCAGCGAGGCGCAGCTCGCTGGCGACGACGACGTCGCCGGGCCGGGTCTCGTCGGTCAGCCCGCCGGCCAGACCGACGATCGCCAGTGCATCCGGCCGAGCCTCCCGCACCACCCGGTTCGCGCGGTGCGCGCGGTCCGGCCCCATCCCGGTCCGCACGATGGTGGTTCCCTCGGGCAGATCGGCCCGGCTGATCGCGAAGGCCTCCAGCCGGAGGGCGGCCGCGACCACGAGCCGCTGCGCGCGGGGGGCCGGCTGTACGGGCGACCCCTTGGCACCCGCCGCGCCCGCCGCTCCCGCCGGGCTCGATCCAGGCGCGTCGGGATCCGCCGGAAGCGACAGCTCCGAGACGGTGTCCGGTGCCTCGACCCAGCGGGCGAGCGCCAGCGGTGAGGCGATGCCGGCCCGCGACGGGCCACCCGCCGGCGGAACGGCACCGGCCTGCTCGGGGATCGACGCCCGCGGCGTCGCACCCCGCGGCGTGACCGTGGTCGGCCCCGGGTTCGTCACCTGGCTGTCACGGTCACGTGAGCTCGCGGAACGCGCGCCGCCGCCGTGCTCGGCCGCGCCGCCGCTGTCCGCTGCCGGGATGCTCATCGCGTCGCCCTCCCGGTGAGGCTCACGTACCGGCCGAGGGCTGTCACCGGGAAGACCAGCCGGTACAGGTGGTAGTTGATGGAGAAGTCCCAGGGGAAGCCCGTCCCGGTGAACTGCGGCTCGTCCCAGGTGCCGTCCGCGCGCTGCGTGTCGCACAGCCAGCGGATGCCGCGTTCGATCGACTCCCACTCGACGCTGCCGCGCTCCGGCTCCATGGCCAGCAGTGCCAGCAGCGCCCAGGCGGTCTGCGAGGCGGTCGGCTCGCCGCGTCCGATCCACGAGTCCTCGCGGTAGGAGCGCAGGTCCTCGCCCCAGCCACCGTCGGATGTCTGGTGCTCGACCAGCCAGTGCGCGGCGGCGAGGATCGCCGGGTGGCTCGCGCTGACTCCCGCGGAGATCAGCGCCGGCACCACGGCACCCGTGCCGTACACGTGGTTGACACCCCAGCGGCCGAACCAGGATCCGCCGGCCTCCTGGTTGTCCAGCAGCCAACGGACGGCCCGCTGGGTCATCGGGTGATCGGCCCGGCCGAGCAGCGCGAGCATCTCGACCATGTGCGCCGTGACGTCCGCCGACGGCGGGTCGACGACCTCACCGAAGTCACAGAACGGGATCTTCGTGACCAGGGTGCGGACGTTGTCCGCGTCGAAGGCGCCCCAGGCTCCGTTCGACGAGCGCATCCCCACCGACCAGTCGACGCCCCGCTCCGCGGCGGCACGCAGCTCACGGGCGAGCTCCGGGTCGGCGGCGGCGATGGTGCCGGCCGCGGCGGACCCGGCCGAAGCCGCCGCGGCGGCCGCGGCCGCTGCCGCCGATCCGGGCCCGGAGCCGTCCGAATGATCCACCGGGCCGTGCCCGTCCCCGAGCAGGCGGTGGATGGCGATGACCACCTCGGCGGTGTCGTCGACGTCCGGGTAGAAGTCGTTGTCGAACTCGAAGGCCCAGCCGCCCGGAGCGAGGGTGGGGCGGCGGATCGCCCAGTCACCGGCGACCCGGACCTCCTCGTCCGCGAGCCAGCGACCAGCCCGCACCATGGCCGGGTCGTCGCCGGGCACGCCGGCGTCGGACAGCGCGACGACCGCGAGCGCGGTGTCCCAGACCGGTGACTGGCACGCCTCGATGCGGCGGACCATCCCGTCCGGGGTCTGCTCACGGATCGTGAACCGGTCGAGGGCGCGGAACGCCATCGAGATCACCGGGTGGTTGAGCGGGTAGCCCATCAGGTGCAGGGCCATGATCGAGTAGACCATGGGCGGCTGGATCCCGCCCCAGCAGCCGTCCGCCTCCTGCCGGGCGATCACCCACTCGGCCGCGCGGCGCAGCGCGAGGCGGCGCAGCGGCTGGAAGGGCCGCTTCTCGTAGCGGTGCAGCACCACGTCGAGCCGCTCGAACGCCCCGGCCCAGCTGCGCAGCGGGGACTTCACCGGCTTCGGAGCCGGGACCCGCAGCTCGTCCAGCGTGAAGCCGAGCGAGCGCACCGGCCGCAGCGAGCCGACGATCGTCAGCGCGACCACGGTCTGGCGGGCCCAACAGGCGAAGTCGTAGATGTTCAGCGGGAACCAGGGCGGCAGGAAGGACAGCTCCGCGGGCAGCACCGGGATGTCGTCCCAGGACCATTCACCGAACAGGGCCAGCCAGATCCGGGTGAACACCCGGGACGCGGCGATGCCGCCGGCGGCACGCACCCACTCGGCCGCGGACCGCATGTGCGGGGCCTGCGGATCGTCACCGGCGAGTCGGAGCGCGACGTAGGCCTCGATGGTCGTCGAGATGTCGGACGGGCCGCCGTAGAAGGTGGCCCAGCCGCCGTCGGGGAGCTGCTGGGAACGGATCCAGCGTCCGGTCTCCTGCGCCGTCGCCGGCGTGAGGATGCCGAGGAACTGCCGAAGCATGAGGTCCTCGGCGTCCATGGTGACGTTGGTTTCCAGCTCGCCCTTCCACCAGCCTTCGTCGGCCTGGAGGGAGAGCAGGTGGTCGCGTCCGCGCGCCAGGGTGTCGACCACCGGGTCACGGTGGGCGTCGGCGGGCTGCGGCTGTGGCTGTGGTGCGCCGGTCAGTACCGCGGTCCCGGCCTCGAACGGCCCGGCCTCCTCCATCGGCGCCGCCGTCGACGGGGCCGGAACCTGCGGGGCCGGAACCTGCGGGGTCGGGTGCGCGGCCGTTGGGGCAGCCGAGGACTGGTCCGAAGTCAGGCTCATCGACGACTCCCCTCGTCGTACAGATGCAGGTACAGGTCGTGCGAATGACCGCCGGGCGACCGGCGGGCGGGTACTGCCACCTCGCTCCCCCTCAGCGATCTCGTTCGGTCACGAAACGCGCCATGGCCAGCAGCTCCGCCTCGGCCGACGCCGGGATCGAGATCGAACGCAGCGCGTTCTCACACGCCTTGAGCTGACGGTCCGCCTCGGCCGTCGTCCAGTCGCGGCCGCCGGCGCGCTCCACGAGAGCGGCGATGTGCTGCAGCTCGGCCTCGGACGACTCGCCCTCACCGGTGAGGAAGGCACGAAGCTCTTCGGCATCGTTTCCACCGGCCTCCAGCGCCACCACGACCGGCACCGACTTCTTGCGCGAACGCAGGTCGTTCAGCACCGGCTTGCCGGTCACCGCGGGGTCGCCCCAGATGCCCAGCAGGTCGTCGATGAGCTGGAACGCGGTGCCGAGCCGGGAGCCGTACTCGGCCAGCCCGTCCACCACCTCACCGGGGGCACCGGCGAGCACCGCACCGAGGGAGGCGGAGCAGGCGAGCAGCGCGCCGGTCTTCCCGTCCTCCATGTGCAGCGTCTCGGCCACCGAGACATCCGAGCGGGATTCGAACAGGAGGTCCTCCGCCTGCCCGCGGACGAGGTCCTGGACGCCGGCGCCGAGGATGACCGCGGCGCGGCGGCCCGGTTCGCCCTCGACCTCCAGCAGGACCTGGGTGGCCAGGCCGAGCAGCGCGTCACCGGCGAGGATCGCGCCGTCGGCGCCGAAGACCGTCCACGCCGTGGCGCGGTGGCGGCGTTCGGTGTCGCCGTCCATCAGGTCGTCGTGCAGCAGCGAGAAGTCGTGCACCAGCTCGACCGCGACCGCGGCCGGCAGGCCGACCTCGGCCGGCGCACCGGCGGCCTCGGCGGAGAGCAGGGCGAGTGCGGGCCGGACGAGCTTGCCGCCGTTGCCGGGCACCGGGTCGCCTGCGGCGTCAACCCAGCCGCGGTGGTAGGCGACGACGTGGCGCAGCCGGGGGTGGAGCCGGTCCACCGTGGCGCGCAAGGCGGGCACCGTCAGGGCGCGCCCGCGCTCGATCGCTTCCGGAACCGTTGTGGTCATACCGGGAATCCCCCCGTGGACTTGGATGTCACTTTCTGGGTCGTCGCTGTGTGTGCTGTCGACGAGTCAGCTGCTGCCATGGACTGGGTCGGCACCTCGCCCTGCGACGCACTGTCGTGCGACTCGCCGCCCTGCGACTCACTGCCCTGCAGCTCACTGCTCGCCGTGGGCGGAACGTGATCGGCCGCGGGCAGTGTGCTCCCCGATACCCCCATGCCGGCGAGCGTCTCACGGGCAGCAGCGATTCCGCTACGCACGGCACCTTCCATGGTCGCCGGCCAGCCGGTGTCCGTCCAGGTACCCGCGAGCGCGAACCCGGGCAGAGCGGTCGCCTGATCCGGGCGCAACCGCAGCGAGCCGGGCGCCTGGTCGAAGGTCGCGGTGCGTTCCCTGGTCACGAAGACCTCGAGCAGCTCCGCCTCGCGCGCGGCCGGGAACAGCCGGCGCATCTCCTCGACGAACAGCGCCCGCAGATCATTGGCGGGCTGGTCGATCCACTCCTGCGCCGCCGACTGGGACAGCGCCAGGTACTGCGCCCCGGGCGGCCCCACCTTCGCCAGCCCGGAGGAGACCGTCCGGTCGAAGATCCACTGGATGGGTGAGCCGACCACAGCGAGCATCGGACTGTCCAGCACCGGCCGGTCGTAGATCATGTGAATGTTGATGATGGGCGAGACACCCAGCTCACGCAGCCGGTCCCGGTCGACGCCCGAGCCCTCCGGGAGCAGATCGGCGGCGGCCGGCGGCGGCACGGCGAGCACCACCCCGTCCGCCCGCAGGACCTCTCCCCCGTCGAGGGTGACCTCCCAGCCGGTGGAGGTGCGGACGATGGCCCTGGCCTTGGTGCCCGTCCGCACGGTGCCGCCCGCGGCCGTCAGCGCGCGCACGGCCGCGTCGCCGTGGAGCTGCTGCAACGGGGCTTCAGGCCAGCCCAGGTCACCCGCATCGGCCCCGTCGAGCAGACCGGTGCGGACCACCTTGGCGGCCAGGCCAAGCGACGCCTCGGCGGCCGGGGCGTTCAGGGTCGCGACGGTGAGCAGCTCCCACAGCGCCTCGGTGGCCGCGGCGCTCTGGCCGTGCCGCTGAAGCCATCCGCCGAACGAGTCTCCGTCCACCTTCGGGTCACGCTGGTTCAACCGACCGATCTGGAACGCGGCCAGCGCGGCCCGGAGGCGGTCGGCGAGCGGCAGCGCCCGGTATCCCAGCAGCGCCGGCGCGAGGTGCAGCGGCGCGGGCAGCGGCACCCGGGTCCGGCGCAGCCTGGTCCGGGTCAGCGAGCCCGCGATCAGCACCTCGACGTCCAGCCGCTGCTGCAGGGTGGTCAGGTGGGTGACGCCGAGCCGGGCCAGCAGCCCGCGATAGGCGGTGCAGCACCGCATGAAGACGTGCTGGCCGGTGTCGATCCACAGCGAGCCGTCCTGGAACTTGCGCTGGAACGACGTGGTCTGGCCGCCCAGGCGCGGCCGGCCCTCCAGCAGCACCGGCCGGGCGCCCTCGTCCGCGGCGACCAGCGCCGCCGCGATACCGGCGAGCCCGCCGCCGATGACGACGACCCGGCCCCGCCCCGCGTCCCGGCTCTGCCCCGCGGACCGGCTCTGCCCCGCGGACCGGCCCTGCCCCTCCGACCGGCCCTGCTCGGTGCCGGCGTGGGCGCCGAGCGAGCCCGCGCCCTCCGACCAGTGGGCCGGTGGCGTGTCCCCCTGTGCGCTCATGCCGCCCTGGCTTCCGATCGGCCCGCGAGGCTTCGTGCCGCCACGACGGCCTTCTCCCAGCCGGGCAGCGACAGCCGGCGTTCCAGGACCGCGGTCGGGTCCTGCCGGATGCGCCGGTTCAGCCGCAGGTAGATGCCGGCCATCGCGCCGCAGCAGGCCGCGCTGCGGCGGTCCAGCAGGCCGAGCAGGGCCAGGCCACGCGTGTACCACTCGTCGGCCCGGACCGCACAGTCGCGCAGATAGTCCACCAGCGCGTCCTCCGGGGCCCCGAGCCGCCCGGCGGCGTCCACCGTCAGCGTGACACCGGCCTTCTCCAGCTCGGTCGACGGCAGGTAGATCCGCCCGTTGAGCAGGTCCTCGCGAACATCGCGCAGGATGTTGGTCTGCTKCAGCGCCACGCCGAGGGCGTCGGCGATCTCGGCCGCCCGGGCGTCACCGGCCGAGCCCTCCACGCCGAAGATGCCCAGCGAAAGCCGGCCGATCGTGCCCGCGACCAGGCGGCAGTAGCCGACCATGTCCTCGAACGTCTCGTACGTCGCGCCATGGACGTCGCTCTCGACGCCGTCCGTGAGCTCGATGAAGGCCTCGATCGGGATGGGGAAGCGCCGCGCGGTGTCCGCGAGGGCGACCATCACCGGGTCGGAGCTGTTCGTGTCCAGCGCGCGGATGTCGGCGCGCACCTTCGCCAGGCCGGCGAGCTTCTCCTCGGCCGGCAGATCGCCGTCACCGATGTCGTCGAGCCGGCGGGCGAGGGCGTAGACCGCCGACAGCGCGCCGCGCTTCTCCGCGGGCAGCAGGCGGATGCCGTAGCTGAAGTTCCGCGCCGCCTCCCGCGTCAGTGCCTCGCAGGAGGCGTAGGCCTCGGCAACTGTGGAACTGCCCGGTGCACCCGCGCTCATCTGACCCCCTCGGTGCCGTCAACATCTGTTACGGCGGACGCCGGAGCACCCATGCTGTCCGTTCCGGTGACCTCACCCGATCCGGTGACTGCTGGCCTGGTGGCACCGGGCCCGGCGGCACCGGGAGCGGCCCCACCGGCCCGGGCGACGCCGAGCCTGGTGGCCCCTGGCCCGGTGACCTCGGTGGCCGCGTTCCCGGCAGCCCTGGCGGTGGCTGCCGCGCCGGGCAGCCACCAACGCGCCCACGCGGTCGCGGCGAAGGCCGCGACCCGGGGCTTGGGAGCCTTCGGCGCGCCGCCGAGCATGTCGTAGTCGGCGCGCCGGATGGCGTCGAGGGCGGCCCGGCCGCCGCCGACGAAGCCGGCCATCGCCAGCCGCAGCCGGCCCCCGACCAGACCCACCAGCGGTGCGCCCGAGTCGAGCAGGGTCCTGGCCCGAGCCACCTCGAACGCCATCAGGTGCCGCACCGCCGGCGACGCGCTCGGCGCCGCCAGGTCGGCCTCGGTCACCCCGAAGGCCTCCAGGTCCTCCAGCGGCACGTAGATCCGGCCGGCGGCGAGATCCTCCGCCACGTCCTGGAAGTGCTCGGCCAGCTGCAGCGCGGTGCAGATCCGGTCCGACAGCGCGACCCGGGCCGGGGTCGCCAGGCCGAAGACACCGAGGACCATCCGGCCGATCGGATCAGCCGAGAGCGTGCAGTAACGCACCAGGTCGTCGTAGGTGTCGTAGCGGGTGACCACCTGGTCCTGCCGGTTCGCCTGCACGAGCCGGCGGAACGGCTCGGCGGGCAGGTCACAGGCCCGCACGGTCCGAGCGAGCGTCTGGTGCACCGGCAGCCTCGGCTGCCCGCCCGACCAGATCAGCTCGAGGTCCTCGCCGAGCTCGTCCAGCAGTGCCAGGCGGTCGCCGGGGGCTTCGTCGCCGATGTCGTCGACAAGCCGCCCGAAGACGTAGAGGGCGTTCAGGTGCTCCCGCAGGCGTGCCGGAAGCAGCCTCGACGCAACCGGGAAGTTCTCCGCGGACGCGGCCAGCAGCACCTGGTCGGTGGGTGTGGTCAGGTCGGTCGCGCCGAGAGGGGCAGACGGACGCGGTGGGCCGGTTCGGGCGTCGATTGCGGTCATACGCCTCTCCTTAACGTGGCGCTGCGCGCTCCGGGTGCGCGGTGCGGTGTGCGTCCTGTGCGTCGTCCGGCCGGGCGAGCGCGATGCGTCGCCGAYCGCGATGGTGCCGGTCATGGTGCGTGCCAGATCGCCGGAACCGCTACCGCTGGCCGGAGGGGTGCTGGCCAGATCTCCGCCGGGCCCACCGCGGCAGGCGCCGGTCCGGCACTGGTTGGCCTGGTCGTGGGCAACGTCCGGGCCATCCGGTCAGCAGGGGTCAGGTCGGTCAGGGGCAGGCGGTGCGTGACGCCCAGGCGGCGGTGGGACCGCCCGGACGTCACGCCATGGGATCACAAGCGCCGTGCCGCACGTTCACTGCCTGGCACGGCCGGGGACACCGCCGATCAGGCCGTGCCCCCCGCAGCCACCTCGTCACCGGTGCTGCCACCGGTGACGACTGAGCCCTTCCCATCGCCGACTCGGGCCCGCGACATCCCTGGCCGTTCGCCGTGAGATGGAAAAGACTCACTGGAGTAGTCCGCTGCGCGCACTCACCTCCCGGGCCGGCGGTCGGATCCGGAACTCATCCGAAGACACCGGCCAGGCGGCGGTACAGCGACGGAGCCGCGCCGTGAACGCGCGCGGCGGCGGACAGCCATCGGGGCACCCACACTTCGGCGTCTCCCCGGCCGGTGCCGGCGAGCATCCGCTGCGCCACCAGACCCGCAGGGATGGGACGCGGCCACCGGCGCACGTACGGTGCACCACGCCGGTGGAAGAAGGGGGTGTCCACAGCTCCCGGTAAACACAACGTAACGCTAATGCCACGTCCTGCGACTTCGGAGCGAAGCGCGTCGGCGAACCCCACCATCGCGGCCTTCGAAGCCGAGTACGCGACCTCGCCACGAACGCCCAACGCGCCCGCGACGCTGCCGACCAGCAGGATTCGACCCTGGCCCCGCTCCAGCATCGCCGGCAGCATGGCCCGGACGAGCAACATCGGGGCCAGGACGTTGACCGCGATGAGATCATTGATGGTTGACGGAGGCATCACGTCGAACGGCCCGGCCGCGCCGAGACCCGCCGAGCAGATCAGCAGATCCACCTCGCCGAGCAGCTCCGCGGCACGGGATGCCACCGCGACCTCGCCACCGGGGCGCGCCAGGTCCACCGCGATCCGGTGGCCCTGCGTCGCCGCGGCGACCTCGTCAAGAGCCGCGCCATTGCGGCCCACCAACAGCGAACGACAGTTCTGATCAGCGAGCAGGAGGGCCGCCTCCCGACCGATACCGGAGCTGGCTCCGGTCACCACGGCAGTGCGTGGCGGCCATCCGCCCGTCGAGGCGGTTCGCGCGCCGCTGGACGCGACAGGCAGGCTCCCTTCGCGGGCAGCCGCGCGAGGCCGAACGATCACGGCCCACCACCTCGGGTCACACGGTCCCCCCCGTGGTCCCGTTCCGGCACAGGTTTCACGTCACCTACTGCTTCCGTTTATGTCGCCCTCCACCATCGGCGTTCCACGTGCGACGGGATCAGACCTGCACTCCCGCCCACCGCCGGCTCGCTTCGAGCGGCTCCACCATTTCATCGTCCAGAGGCCAGGTCGTCCATCGTCAGATGTACGACATCGGACCCTGCTCCCTTACCACACATTCGGTGAGGCGAACGGAGGACCAGATCCGTATTCACCCCGCCGAAGCTTCAGCGGAATTGCCTTCGTGTTTTCCGAACGGAATGACACAACATTGACATCTACCGGACATCGAGACGTAGCTCACGCCCGCGCGAGTCACCGCACCTGCCGACCATCGGCTACACCCTGCCGTCAGTCCGAACCAATCGCCACCGGATCACCGGCGACGACCTCGGCGAAGGTGCGCGCCGGCGCCTCCACCGCATGGGTGTATGCCCCATCCGGGTAGTAGACGGGACAGCTCGACGGATCATCACTCGGGCACGGCGTCATCTCCCGCACGCCGACAACCCTACCGTCCCGGACAAACATGATCGAAAGGGGCAGCAACGTGCGGAACATGTAGAAGCCGGACGTCGTCTCACCGGCAAATTCGAAGATCATCCCGCGCCCCGGAGGAAGGTCGGTCCGATACATCAGGCCTCGGCGCCGCTCGGTGTCACTGTCGGCAACCTCGGCCACGATAGTCAGGCCGCGAACCCGGACGGTGACAGTCGCACCATCACCCGAACCCGCATTTCCTCCGGAACCCGCAATGCCACTACAGGCCGCGACGAACACCGTCGCGGCGGCGGCGCCCAGGGCGCCGGCCAGTCGGGGGACGGACGGGCTCACACCGCACAACCCGGTACCGGGCAGTCCCTCGGCGGGCCACCCGGACACAGCCCCCCACTACGCCAGCCGCCACTGCGCCAACCATCGTCGGGCCAACGGCTGCTATACCAGCGGCTACTGCGCCAACGGCTCCACGGCCTGCTCTGGTCCGAGCGCGGCAAGGGCGGCCTCCACGATCAGACGCTGAAGTTCTTCGGACAACAGCGGCGCGAACGGAGACAGCGTGCCGGCAGCCGCCGACGCGCAGTCACCCGCGGCGGTCGCATCAGCACCCACCGCCGGGTACGCCGGGCGAGCATCGTCGGCCGCCCCGACACCCGCCGCCGCGGCGGTGCCCAGCGAGATCTCCGGTGCCACCGCGTCGGCGGTGCCATCCGCACCGCTGTCTCCAGTAAATCCGGTCAGGCTCCGAATGCCCGTTGGACTCCCCACGCGAGTGGTGGTGATCCAGGTCGCCGTGCCACCGCGGTCGGCCGCGCCGCGATGCCCGCCGCCAGCCGTGCCGTACCGACCGCCGTCAGCCGGGTGCGCGGCACCGCCGCCGGGCCGCCCGGCCGCCGCCGTCGATCCGCCGGCCGTCACCCCGACCGACGCCGATCCGACTGACGCTGATCCGACAGGCGATGCTCCGCCGGCCTCGGATTCGCTCGCCTCGGATTCGCTCGCCTCGGTTTCGTCGCTCGCGGCAACATTCCGCCAGCGCGCGCGGCCCATCGCATCGCCCATTACGCCGCTCTGGACACAGCCGACCGCGCAGCGGGCCCGCATGATCCGGGCCACCGTGGGCCGCGGCCCGGCAAGAGCACGGATGATCAGCTCGTACTGGGAAATGATGTCCTCCTTGCCGATCCGATGGTGCAGCACCGAGGGATCGTTCGCGAAGGCGCAGAGGACGGCACCGGTCTCCACCAGCAGTGACGTGAGTGCCTCGAGGATCGCCCGCGGTGGCGGCGGAGGGTCACGACGGGCCAACTCGACCAACTGTGCGAACCCGGACTCGAAGGGCGAAATCAGCGCTTCGAGAATCATCTCCTTGGACGAGAAGTGATAGTAGAGCGCGGCCTTCGTCACGCCGAGTCGTTCAGCGATGTCACGGACCGAGGTGCCCGCATACCCTCGTTCCACGAAGAGCTGCACGGCCGCCTCGAGGATCCGCGTGCGGGTGTCGGCTCCCTGCGCGCGCGTGCGTCCTATGACCACCAGCACTCACCCCCACAGGACGGTCAGCCGCGAATGCTACTCTTGCACTCACTTACTGAACGATCGGTAAGCAAATTGAGCGATCGGTAAGCGAAGCGCCTGGCGGGAGGCCTGCCGGCGGCACCACGGTCACCGGTGGTGGCGTCGATCAGTGCCGATCAGTTGGGCCGTCAGCAGGTCACGGACAGCGACAGACGACCAACCAGCACCTCCGAGGGGAAACGATGGCAAAGCTCGCTCGCTGGTGCTTCCAGCACCGCTGGCTCGTCCTGGGCCTTTGGGTCGCGGCTCTTGTCGGGCTGGCAGCGCTCGGCCGGGCCACGGGCGACGACTACAAGGACACCTTCTCCCTGCCTGGGACGGACTCCCAGAAGGCAATCGACATCCTCGAACGTGACTTCCCGGCGCAGTCGGGCGACAGCGCGACCGTCGTCCTGCACGCCCGTACCGGCACGCTGACCGACCCAGCGATCAAGGCGCAGGTCACCGACATGATGGGGCAGCTCGCCAAGCTGCCGCACGTCGCCGAGGTGATCAGCCCGTTCAGCGCCGACGGCAAGGGCCAGATCAACGAGGCCGGCACCACCGCGTTCGCCACCATCGCCCTCGACCTGCCCGGCAACGAGCTGCAGATCTCCGACATCGAGCACGTCGTCGACACCGCCCGCGGCTACGACAAGGGCGCGCTCCAGGTCGAGGCGACCGGGCAGGTCGTCGCCAACACCGAGCAGACGACCAGCTCCACCGAGCTCATCGGCATCATCGCGGCGGCGATCATTCTGTTCGTCGCGTTCGGTTCACTGCTCGCGGTCACGCTGCCGCTGATCACCGCGCTGGCCGCGCTCGGCGTGGGCCTCAGCCTCATCATCCAGGTCTCCCACCTGACCTCGGTGGCCGAGTTCAGCACCATGCTGGCGACGCTGATCGGCCTGGGCGTCGGCATCGACTACGCGCTGTTCATCGTGAACCGCCACCGCATCGGCCTGCGGGCCGGGCGCTCCCCCGAGGAGGCCGCGGTCAACGCGGTCAACACCTCCGGCCGCGCCGTTCTCTTCGCCGGCGCGACGGTCTGCATCGCCCTGCTCGGCCTGTTCGCCCTCGGCGTGACCTTCCTCTACGGTGTCGCGCTCGCCGCGGCGTTGACGGTCGCGATGACCATGCTGTCGTCGGTCACCCTGCTGCCAGCGCTGCTCGGCTTCTACGGGCAGAAGGTGCTGAGCCGCCGCGAACGCCGCCGGATCGCCCAGCACGGCCCCGAGCCGGAGGCGCCGTCCGGCTTCTGGTGGCGGTGGGCCAAGGGCGTCGAACGCCGCCCGGCCATCCTCGCCGTGCTCAGTGCCGTCGCGATCGCCGTGATCGCGATCCCGTTCTTCTCACTGCGGCTCGGTTCGTCCGACCTGGGCAACGGTTCGGAGGACAAGACCACGAAGCGTGGCTACGACCTGCTCGCCGAAGGCTTCGGCCCCGGCTTCAACGGGCCGTTCTCCCTGGTCACCGACCTTTCCTCCGGCGCGGGCCTGCAGGCGCTGAACCAGGCGGTCGCCGCGGCACGCGACACCCCCGGCGTCGCCTCCGTGACCGAGCCACGGCAGAGCCCGAACGGCCGGGCGGCGATCGCCACCCTCTACCCGACGTCGAGCCCGCAGTCGCCGGAGACGGCCGAGCTGCTCGACCGCCTACGCGACGACGTCCTCCCGACCGCGACCGCGGGCGCCGCCGCGCCGGTGTACGTCGGCGGGATCACCGCGATCTTCGAGGACTTCGCCGGCGTCCTGTCGGACAAGCTGCCCCTGTTCATCGGGATCGTCGTGGTCCTCGCGTTCATCCTGCTGGTCGTGGTCTTCCGCAGCCTGCTCATCCCCCTGACGGCCTCGGTGATGAACCTGCTGGCAGTCGGTGCCGCGTTCGGTGCGGTGGTGGCGGTGTTCCAGTGGGGCTGGCTGTCCGACCTGTTCGGCCTCAGCCCCGGGCCGATCGAGGCGTTCCTGCCGGTCATGCTGTTCGCGATCCTGTTCGGCCTGTCCATGGACTACGAGGTCTTCCTGGTCAGCCGCATGCATGAGGAGTGGACCGCCAGGCGGGACAACCGCATCGCGGTGTCGCTCGGCCAGGCCGAGACCGGCCGGGTGATCTCCGCCGCGGGCGCCATCATGACCCTGGTGTTCGCCGCGTTCATCCTGGGTGACGAACGAGTGATCAAGCTCTTCGGGCTTGGCCTGGCCCTCGCCATCGCCATCGACGCCTTCGTGATCCGCACGATTCTGGTGCCGGCGCTCATGCACCTGTTCGGGCGCGCGAACTGGTGGCTGCCGCGTGGTCTGGACCGGGTCCTGCCGCGGGTCTCGGTCGAGACCTCCGACGATCTCGCCGAAGCCCACCAGGTGCCGGTTCCGGCCGGCGACTTCCGCGACGGTGTGCCGGCGCAGCCGCACGAACCGGCGGAGTCCGAGCGGACCCACTGAGCCACGCGGTCATCGACCGCTGACGATCGACCGCTGGAGCTCGACGCCCGGCCGGCAGCCCCACAGCGGGCCACCGGCCGGGCGTGGTCGTTTCCGGCCAGCCGCCCTCAGGGCTCGCGGGCGGCCCGATACGGTCGGTGACAGGCCGCCCGTCAGCGACGACGCGATGAGACGACGACGACGCGAGGAGGCTACGAGGCGACGACGCGAGGACAGGGGTTCCGATGTCCGCTCCCGTTCCAGGGCCCGTCCGGGTCCCCGGACGTCCACTGCGCGTGGTGATCGCGCCCGATTCGTTCAAGGGATCGGTCTCGGCGACCGAGGCCGCGGCAGCCCTGGCTTCCGGGTGGTCGGCGACCCGCCCGGACGACGTCGTGGTGACCATCCCGATCGCCGACGGCGGCGAGGGAACACTGGACAGCTTCGCCGCCGCCGTGCCGGGCACACGCCGCCACGAGCTGGACGTCACCGGGCCGGACGGGCGTCCCGCCACCGGCGCCGCGTGGCTGGAGCTCCCCGACGGATCAGCGCTCGTCGAGCTGGCCCAGGCCAGCGGCCTGCCGCTGATGAGCGCACCGGACCCGCTCAACGCGCACACCTTCGGCCTCGGAGAGCTGGTGGGGGCGGCCCTGGACAGTGGTGCCCGCAGAGTTCTGGTGGCGCTCGGCGGATCGGCGTCCACCGACGGGGGGACCGGCCTGCTGGCTGCCCTCGGAGCCCGCTTCCTGAACGCCGCCGGGCAGCCACTTGCGCCGGGCGGCGGAGCGCTGGCCGACCTCGCGGCCGTCGACCTGCACGACCTGCGGCCCGGGCCGCCGGAGGGCATCCACTGCCTGGTCGACGTCACGGCGCCGCTGCTCGGCCCCCTCGGGGCGGCGGCGGTCTTCGGGCCGCAGAAGGGCGCCGGGCCCGCCGAGATCGACCGGTTGGAGACCGGCCTCGCCCGGCTGGCCGAACTCATGCCAGGCCTCGGCGCTGCCGGCCAGGGCACCTCCGGGTCAGCCGGTGTCGGGTCGGGCAGCGTCGGGTCGGGCAGCGTCGGGTCGGGCAGCGTCGGGTCGGGCAGCGCTGGCTCCGTTCTCGCCGAGCAGCCCGGCACCGGGGCGGCCGGTGGCACGGCCTACGGTCTGGCCGCCGCCCTCGGAGCGACACTCGTGCCCGGTGCCCGCAGCATCGCCGAGCACACCGGGCTGCCGGCCGCGCTGGCCGAGGCCGACCTGGTGATCACCGGGGAGGGACGGTTCGACCGGACGTCGCTGGGCGGCAAGGTCGTCGGCGGAGTGGTCACGATGGCGCAGGCGGCCGGTGTTCCCGTGCTGCTCGTCGCGGGCCAGATCGACGGGCCGGTGCCCGCGGCCGTGCGCGACGCGCTCGCGCTCGTCGACCTGGCCGGTGACCGGGCCCACGCCATCGCGCGGCCCGGTCACTGGCTGACGCTCGCCGGAGCGCGCCTGGCCGAGAGACCGGGCGCGCCGCGGATCAGCTCGGTGCCGGGCTGATCTCCGGGCCGAGCTGTGAATGCTCGTCCCAGGTACCCAGAACCCTGCCGTCGCTGTCGTAGGCACGGATCACCGCGAGATTCCCGATAATCCACCCCTCCCATGACTTCTCCCACGCCTTCATCTCAGGCGTGTCGTACTGGGCGCTCAGCTCAGCCTCGTCGGGCTCCGCACCTGCTTCCAATTCTGGTTCCGGCCAGACAACCTTGTCCTCCAGCTCCTTCAGGGCGGGCGGCATTTCCGCCGAAACCCTGATCACGGCCCGGCCGTCCTTGACGGGAACCTCGATCACCCGGTCGGAGACCGTCGCGGTGACCCGGCTGACCCGCGCGGAGACCTGTGCCACGCTGACGGTGACCTGGGAATTGTTTTCCAGCCCGTCCGCAGTCAGCCCACCGCCCACAGGATGGGTTGACAGAAAACTGGTCAACGTGAGGTCGGGGCTCACAATCTTCGGTTCAGCGGTCTGGTCGAACAGGCCGGCCAGGCCGTAGAAGAGCCCACCGGACGAATCCGCTGGAACATCGCATTCCACGAACATCGAGCCGTCAGTCAGGACGATGCTCGCGCCGAGTGAGTCCCGCGCCCCCGCCCACACCCGCAGATCCTCCACCCGCGGCGCCGGCTGGCCCTCCGTCGACGAATAGGTCTGCCGGCACGCGGACACGACCCGTGTCTCCTCGGCGTCGGTGAAGGTCATCGACTGCAGGCGGGTCACCGCGGGACTTCCCTGCAGGTCGGCCGGGGTGATCGACGCCCGTGACTGGCCTCCGCCCAAGGTCAGCCCGGCGGCGACCGCCGCCACGGCGACGGCGCACGCCACCGCGGGCGCGGCCCAGCGAGCGACCCGGCGGAACCRCTCCCGGGGAAGCCTGCCGCGCACCGCGGGCCACAGGTCGCCCGACGGTGCGACGGTCACCGCCTGCGCCAGGTCACGAAGATGTCCGGCGATCTGCTCGTCGGTGGTCATGCGGCACCCCCTCGTACCTCGTCGGGTTGCCCGACTTCGAGACTGCTGGGCTGAGCCCGATCGGCCCCGCCTCCATCCGCCGGTCTCGTCTCGGCCCAGCCCCCACCGTTCGACTCCGCGCTCCCCGCGACCGCACCGGACGCACCGGACGCACCGCCGGCTGCCGGGACCCAGCTGGCTGCCGCCGCGGCCAGAGACGGATCCGCGCGCAGGCGCGCGAGCCCCCGGGAGGCGTGCGTCTTCACCGTTCCGGTGGAGCAGCCGAGAATCTCCGCGACCCGCGCCTCCGGCAGGTCCTCGCAGTAACGCAGCACGACGACGGCGCGTTGCCGGGCCGGTAACACGGCGAGCGCCCGAGCGAGCCCGGCCCTGTCCTCGACCGCCGCCAGTTCGGCGGCGGAGGACCTGGCCTCCTGCTCCGGCACGGCCGCCATCGGCGACTCGGGAACGCGGCGCCGGAAGCGGCGCCGATTGGCGTTCACCAGAATGCGGCGCACGTAGGCGTCCGGGGAGTCGCTTTCGCGGACCCGCCGCCAGGCCACCAGAGTCCGGGCCAGCGCTGTCTGCGCCAGGTCCTCCGCCTCGGCCGGCTCGCCGGTCAGCAGATATGCCAGCCGCAGCAGCTCCGGAAGCCGCGCGGTGAAATACGCCCGGAACTCGCCCTGTAGTTCTTCGTCCATCCTGCCTCCCTCCCCCCTACAGAGCCCACTTGGGACCACACAGGTTGACAGCGCTCCACCGCGACGCGCCCGGGAGAAGGACCCGTCCCGGGCCACCCTGGGCCGAGGTGTTCGGACGGTCAGCAGAACGGACGGGCCACCGGTCGCACGGCCCTCCGAAGCGGTCCCGCGGAGAGGCGGGCTCCCCTCGGAGTAGACGTCCCGATCGGGGAGTAGACGTCCCGATCGGATGGTCAGGGCGCGAGCGATGAACGCCCGCGGAGCGCGCGGTGCACGGCGGCCGGAATCCACACCGCACACGGAATCGACACCGCACAATGCGCCGCGCTTGGCCGCATGGTTCGGGCGCGTTCATCCTGATCGACTTGGATTACCTCCGCACAGCCGGCACGACGCCGGCCTGCCCTGGGAGGTAATCGTGCGCAGATCCCTGACCCGAGGTGCCGTGGCGGCACTCGCCGTGAT
Source organism: Frankia sp. CcI49 (assembly GCF_001983215.1). Taxonomy (NCBI): domain Bacteria; kingdom Bacillati; phylum Actinomycetota; class Actinomycetes; order Frankiales; family Frankiaceae; genus Frankia; species Frankia sp. CcI49. Next base: position 20,451 of record NZ_MOWP01000050.1, on the reverse strand, counting down.
CGTCGCAGTGTTCGCCGGAATGGCACCGGCCTTCGCCGCGGGTTCCGGTAGCCGTGTTTCGCAGACCACCACGGTCGGTATCCACAACACCTACGACCCGAGCACCTTCACCTATCTCGCGCAGGCGCTCGATCTGCGCCCAGGGCTGATCGAGCTGGATGTCTGGCCGAACATCATCACCCGGGAGTGGAAGGTCAGCCACTCCAACCCGCTGGGGAACTCGAACAACTGCGTGGCTGCCACGACCGCCGCGGGGCTTTACACCGGGGGTACCAACAAGAACCTGGAGTACTGCCTCGACGACATCCGGCTGTGGCTGGGCGCGCACCCGGACGCCGGGCCGCTGATTCTCAAGCTGGAGCTGAAGACCGGTTTCAGCGCCCGGACGAACCAGGGCCCGGCCCAGCTCGACGCAGCGATCGCGGCACATCTGGGATCCGCCGTGTTCAAGCCCGCAGACCTGCTCGGCTCCTACGCCAGCCTGGACGACGCCGCGAAGGCGAACGCCTGGCCGACCCGTGCCCAGCTGACCGGCAAGGTCATCATCGACGTGATCCCGGGGACGGTCGAGGAGGCGAACCCGACCGACACCCTGCGCACGGACGTCGAATACGCCCAGTACCTCAACGGTCTCAAGGCCGCCGGCACCCTCGGCAAGGCACAGATCTTCCCGGTCGTGCACAACGCCCAGGCCGGCGATCCGCGCTCGCGCTACTCCGACACGACACTGCGGCCCTGGTTCGTGTTGTTCGACGGCGACGCGAGCACGTACGCCGGCGGCAGCGTCGACACCTCCTGGTACGACACCAACCACTACCTGCTGGTCATGACAGACGTCCAGACCATCGCACCGGCCGTCGCCGCCGGTGACCTCGCCGCCGCCCAGGCACGGGTGACGCAGGTTGCGGGCCTGCACGCGAGCGTGGCGTCGTCCGACTGGGCGAGCATGCCGTCGGTGAACGCCACACTGCTCGACCGCGGCTGACAACCGCCTGGTTGACCCACGCGGATCAGCGGACCGTGCGGATCAGCGGACCGCGCGGATCAGGCGGACCACGCGGATCAGGCGGATCAGGCGGATCAGGCGGATCAGGCGGACCGCGCGGGTCAACCAGGCCTGGCTGGGCCCGGCGGGTCAGGCGCCGCCGGGGTTCAGTGGCACCTCGACCGGCTCGAAGCTCTCGCCGGTCACATCGACGTCGGCGGCGCGCAGGTTCGCCAACGCGGCCTGGGTGAACTCGTTGGTGTAGGCCAGCCCGACCGGGTCACCACGCAGGACCGTCTGCCCGTGCGCGTTGCGGGTGCCGCGGGCGATCTCGACCGTGCGCGCCCAGGCCGCCTCGTCGACGACGCCTATTCCCTCCGGCGACGGCCAGATGAGCTTGTTGACCTCGTTCATCTGCCACAGCTGATGGCTCGCGCCAAGCTGGGAGCCGGCCGCGACGACCAGGTCCCGGCATTCCTCGGCGTTGTCCCGGCAGTACGCCCAGCCGCGCATCGAGGCTTCCAGGAATCTCGTGGTCGTCAGACGGTAGGCGGCGTCGCTTTCCAGCCGCGAGGTGGAGGCCCAGACGGCGTCCTGCAGCATGGCCGTGCCGACCTCGTTCCAGTCGATGACGCTGAGATCCCGGGAGGTGTAAAGCCTGCCGGTCTTCGGGTTCACCGCCTCGAGAATCTGCGCGTACTCGTTGTAGCTCATCGCCGCGCCGGCATCGATGGCACCGGAGAGCAACGCCTTCACGTCGAAATCCTGCTGCACCAGGGTGACGTCCGCCCCCGGGTCGAGGCCGGCACCGGTGATACCGGCGAACAGCTCGTACTCGTTACCGAAACCCCAGGTCCCGACACGGCGGCCGCGCAGGTCCGCCGGTTTCTCGATCCCCGTGTCGGCGAAGCTCACCTGCCAGCTTCCCGAGCGTTGGAAGATCTGGCCGACCTCGGTGATCCGGGCACCCTGCTCCCGTGAGGCGAGGGCCTTGGGGACCCAGGCCACCGCGAAGTCGGCCCTGCCTTCGGCCAGCACCGTCTGCGGAACGATCTCGGTACCGCCCTGGAGGATCTCGACGGCCAGGCCGACATCCGTGTAGAAGCCCTTGTCCCGGGCCGCGATGTACCCGGCGAACTGCGCCTGGGTGAACCACTGCAACTGCAGGCGCACCTGGGTGAGACCGCCGGCGACGCCCTCGCCGTTCCCGCTGCCCTGACCACCCTTGCCGTGCCGGCTGGCACGGTCGGGCCCGCAGGCCGCGATCAGGACCGCGGCGACCAGCGCGGCGGCGACTCCCGCCGCAAGACGTCTTCCCATCGAGCCCGCCCCTCCGCACGCACCGAATGGAAACGGCTCAGTCTCCCCGAAAGCACCCGGGCGGCGTGCGGACGGCGTCCGCTCGACTCGACGGCCCGCCGAGATCCGCTCAGTCGGTCGCTTCGGTGCGCTGCGCGGCACCCGCCGGAGCCGAGGAGACCGCAGGTGCAGCGGGCGTCAGATAGCCGTGTTCGAGATAGCCGGCTCCGCCGTGCCCCGCCCGCAGACCGGCCGCCGCCCGCACCCGGCGCGCATGCAGGACGGGAAGCTTCTCCCCCACGTCCGACAGCGGCGTGAAGGCGCAGTTGATGATCTCGTTCATGTCCAGCCGGATCCGCTCCCGCCAGTCGGACGGAAGCAGACCTCCGTCAAAGACGAAAAGCAGCATGTCCCCGGTGTGCTCGTCCGAGGCCCAGTCCACCACGAGCAGTGAACCGATCGGCGGCACAATGCCGATCTCCTCCTCGACCTCGCGGACGCAGGCCGCGTACGGCGATTCACCGGGCTCGATGAACCCCCCGGGAATGTCCCACCCGGGCTTGTAGGAGGGTTCCACCAGCAACACGCGGCCCTCCTCGTCGAAGAAGAGCGCGCCGGCGGCCGCCCGGGGCCGGGCCATCGGCGGGCCGACGTTCTCGTTCTCGCCGGCCACGAACCAGTCGACGCTCTCGGCGGGCGCCACGACCTCGGCCGAGGGAACGACCTCGATCGAGGGCACGGCCTCGGTCGACGGCGCGGCATCCATCGACGGCGCGGCGTCGCCGGCAGCGTTGCGGGCACCCGCCGTCGGGATGCGGCTCGGCCTGGTGGCAGGCGCCCGTCCCTCGATCTCCGCGGACGACGCCACCGGCTGGTAGGGCACCGAGGCGGTCAACCCCGGCGCACGCGAAGCACTCACCGAAGGTGACGAGTCGTCTGCTTGGCGGGAGCCGGCAGTCATGATGGTCCCTTCTGCCGCTACGGGCGAACTAGCTGGTACTGCGCTTACTACACGAATCGGCCAACGATTTCCGACATCAGGTCACGCGCAGTCGGCCCGGAGTGTCGGGCCCGGCCCCACTCCAGCTCCATGCTCGGCGTAGTCGCCCAGCCCTCCGCTCGCTCGGGAAACATCGGCAGCCCATGCCAGTCAGAGTGGAACTCCTCCTTCCAGCAGGTTCCCGTTCGCCGAGTTGCCGTGTGGCGAATACTTGAATTGTGAGCATCAGCACTGTGGGGATGGGCGGTCGCGTGACGGAGTGGACAACGATCCGGGAGGAGCACAAGATCTTCGAGGACGAGGCCGTGCTCGCGCTGGACAAGCCGGTCGGTGTGGCCGTCATGGGTGAGCGCCACGACACGGATCTGGTGTCCATGGCCCGGGAGGCCGGCGAGGAGCTGTTCCCCGCCCACCGCATCGACAAGGTCACCTCGGGCGTCGTCCTGTTCGCCAAGCAGCTGCGCCACCACGGCGACCTCACCCGGCAGTTCAACCGGCGCACGGTGGACAAGACCTACCTCGCGCTGACCCGTACCCATGGCATCCCAGCCTCGGCGACGATCGACCTGCCGCTCAGCGTCGGCCGCAAGAACCGGGTGCGGATCGCCGCCAACCGCGCCGACATCGTCACCGTCACGGCGGACGCCGGCCCGGCCGACACCGCCGGGGCCGACACCGCCGGGGCCAGCACAGCCGCGGCGGCACCCGGCCCCGAGTCCGCCCCCTGGCTGTGGACGGTGCCGGCGGCCAAGACGTTCCCGCACGTGCGGACCTATCCGTCGGTCACCCACCTCGCGCGGCTGTGGGAGGGCACCGAGCACACGTTGGTCGCGGCGCATCCGGTCAGCGGCCGGCGGCATCAGATCCGCGTCCACCTCGCCTGGGTCGGGCATCCCATCGAGGGAGATCCGCTCTTCGAGCGCGCGCCGACGACCCGCACCTTCCTGCACGCCTGGCGCCTCGCCTTCGACGCGGGCTGGGATGGTGGCCGCCGGATGGTCGTCGAGGCCGTACCAGGCCCGGACTTCTGGCGCTCGCTCGACGGCGAGGATGCCGCCGTCGCCGCGGCGAGCCTCACCGGGTTCAACGCTCCGGCCACGTTCTGACGCCTCGGGCAGCCCGGATGCCGGCTCCTCGACGGAGCAGAGCCGGGCGCGCGGCGAACGGAGCCGGGAGGCGCGGGTGGCGGGCCGGCAGCACCGCCTGACGTCCTCGCTCCCGGGCTTTCAGCGCTCTCACCAGTCCTGATGGTCTCCACGGTGGCGGCGTCGCGCAGCAGGCAGCTCAGCCGGACGAGCGGTCGGGCGGTCGGGCGCTCGGGCGGTCGGGCGGTCGGGCGCTCGGCGCACGATGAGCAGGCCCGGCCGGCGTCTGCGGAGATGCCGGCCGCCGGGCCCGGCTCCCCCCTCCTGGAGGCCGGGCCCGGCGGCGTGGTGGGCAGCGGTCAGCGCACGCTGATCTTCGCGCCCAGGTTCCTGAGCTGCGCGCTCGGAGCGGCGACCGGCTTGACGCCCTTCCGGAAGGTGATGGTGACGCTGTTGCCGGACACCGTCGAACCCTTCCCGCCCACGACCACTCGAACCGTGCCGAGGTTGGCCGGCTTCTTCGCGTTCACCGCGCTCAGTGCGGAGACGTCCAGCGTGGTGCCGACCGGAACCGTCACCACGATGTGAGTGGCGGTCTTCTGGTTCAGCGTGTAGACGCCCACGTTGGCGCCGGTGGTCACGTTCTTGACCAGAATCGCCCGGGCGCCGGCCGGCACGGCGCTCTGCGCGATGGTGATGTCGAGCCGGACGTTGGCCTTGACCGGTGCGGCCTGCGCGGTCACGGCCGCCTTGGCCGGGAGCGCCGTCGTGGCGGCGCTCGCCGGCAGCGCAAGGGAGACGGCGGCCGCCGAGCCGGCCATCGCGACGGCAATGCTACGGCGCACATTCATCGAAACTCGCATCGACTTCAGACCTCCATTGTCTGGAACGAATTCCGACCGACTGCCGGAAATCATGTCGCCGATGGCGCCGAATCGTCCCGTTATTCAAGGACCGGCCTTTCCATCCCGCGACGGTCGTCACGCTAGTTTTCGATTCTGTGTGCTCTCGATGGCGAACCTTTGACAAAGCTGTGTCGGCCCGAAATGTGTTTGTGGTCACCGGCCCAGCCCAAGAATATCGGTTGAACGTGAGGAGGTGGGCACCCAACGAAGGTAAGCAAGTTCGTCGCGCACCCACCCGGTCACCGGTGTGGCCCATACCGCCGCACAGCGCCAGCAGTTCGCCACAAGGAGGGCGGAGGGTGCGCAGAGTCACCTGACGACCAGCAAGAAGTGAGGATTTCGGTCGTCAGGAGGACCGAAATCCTTCACTCTTCGGACTCTCCCAACCGGGCCACCGCACTCAGCCGCCGCGCGGCGCGTACATGATGATCGCCATACCGACCAGGCAGACGGCGGCACCGGCGAGATCAAAACGGTCCGGGCGGTAGCCGTCAGCGACGATCCCCCACCCGATCGAGCCGGCGACGAAGATCCCTCCGTAGGCGGCGAGGATGCGGCCGAACTCGCCGTCCGGCTGCAGCGTGGCAACGAACCCGTAGAGCCCGAGCGCGATGACACCGGCACCCACCCACAGCAGGCCACGGTGCTCGCGGGTCCCCTGCCACACGAGCCAGGCACCACCGATCTCGAACAGCGCGGCGACGACGAACAGGGCGACGGAGCGGGCGACAGTCACGGGCGCTCTGTTCTCCTCGTGCTCGGGGACCCGCCCCGACCATAACGGCCGCACGCCGACCAACCGACGAACGGACAGCAGTTCAGCAGTTCAGCAGTTCAGCGCAGCGCAGGTCAGCAGTCAGTAGGCCAGCTGGCCCATCGTCACGCTCATGACACGTGGCGTAACCACCGGGGAAACGTTCGCGGTCACCGCGACCAGCCAGCCGCATGTGCCGCCCTTTCGGGCATGGAGGCGACGACGTGACATGCACGTCTACCGATACCCACGGGATGAAGCTCACGTTGGTGGTCGACCTCGACCCCCCGCTTTTCCGGAAGGTCCCGCCACCCCACACCGGCAGGCGGCACCAAACCTTACCAAAAATTGTGATCACCATCACATGCCATTCAACTCGTAGCTCTCCGTTAATCTCGCCCATTGCACTGGACGGGCCGCACAGCCCACTCACAGGTAGACATATGCAGGTCAGCGACCATCCGCAGCAGACCAGCCCGGATGGATCGCCCCGGCAAAGCCTCCCGCCGCCCCTATACGGCCCGTTACCTACATCGGCAAAATGGCACACGTTCCCTCGCTTGCGCAGGGAACGGCACACCGATATGTTCCCGGTGTTCGATCGCGCCTCGGTCGAATACTCCGCCATTCGGGACCTGAGGCCGGCTGTTCTGCGGCGAGAGGCCACGCGACCGTACCCATAAGGGACTGCCTGATGGTCGGCCTGCTTTCACGCGCTCCGCGGCTCACCGACCGGTCACGTTCGAACCCAGCTGTAACCGGTGCCACCTCTCCAACCGCCCTCGTGGTCGGCGGGAACAGCGAGCCTTTTCCATCCCACGGTGCATGGTGAGGGATACCGAAGGGCGAAGCCGGCGACGGAATATGCCCGGTCTCCGCGGGCGCTTCGCAGGGTTGTGGAACGTGCGCGCCGTCCGGGGGCATTTTTCGTTTCTCGTCTTACTGGTGGCCGCGACGGCAGTCCGGCTCGCCGCGGTGACGGGGTGTCGCCCGGCGCTCTGGTTCAACGACAGCTACGAATACGTGGCAGGCGCACTGCGCCCGGAGCCCTATGTGGTCCGGCCGTCGGGTTACAGCTTCTTCCTCCGCGCCCTCGAGCCCTTTCACAGCTTCGAGCTGGTGGTTCTCCTCCAACATGCCCTTGGCCTCGCGGTCGGCGTCGCGGTCTATGCGCTCCTGCTCAGGCTGGGCGCGCCCGCCTGGGCCGCGGCGATCGGGGCCGCTCCCCAACTGCTGGACGCCTATCAGATCGAGCTCGAGCATCTGGTGCTCTCGGAGACGGTCTTCACCGCGCTCCTGGTGACGGCGGTGCTCTGCCTGCTCTGGCAGCGATCGATCAGCGTGCCGGCCGCGGCGGTGGCGGGGATCGCGCTGGCACTGGCGGCGGTGACTCGGTCGGTGGGCCTTCCGCTCGCCCTGGCCGCCACGATCTGGCTGCTCGCCCGACGACCTGCGTGGAAAAGCATGGCCGCGTTCGGGCTGACGCTCGCCGTGCCGGTGCTCGCCTACTGCTCCTGGCATCGGGCCGAGCACGGGAGTTTCGCGACCTCGGGTAGCACCGGTGTCTTCCTCTACAGCCGGACCGCCACCTTTGCCGACTGTGCCGTGATGAAGCCTCCCGCCGAGCTCCGGCCGTTATGCCCCACCGAGCCGACCGACCAGCGAAATCCCCCGTCGGACTACATCTGGCATGGTGACAGCCCGCTGGCCGGCATCCCTGGCCCCATCTTCGACCCGGCGAAGGAGGAGCTCGCCCGGGATTTCGCCGTCCACGCCGTTCTCGCCCAGCCGCTGGACTACCTGGATGTGGTCGGGCGGGATTTCATGCGGACGTTCGAGTCCCGGCTGGAGGACTACCCCAGCCGTTCGGTCGCCGAGCGGTACCTTTTCGGCTCCCCGACCCCGTCGATGACGCGCAAGGACCGCGAGGCGGCGGACCTGCGAGCCTATGAGCACGGCGAGTTCGCGACGACCGCGCACGAGCCGATGGCCGGCTGGCTGGTGACCTACCAGCGTCATGCGGCGCTGCCCGCGCCCGCCCTGGGCCTGCTGCTCGTCCTCGGTCTGGTCGGGACGGCCTGCGCGTTTCTCCGGGTCCGGTCGCTTGCCGCCCCGCTCCTGCTCCTCAGCGGCCTGGCCACCCTGACTCTGCTGTTACCGCCCGCCACCGCCGGTTTCGACTATCGCTACGTCCCACCCGCGTTTCCGTTTCTCGGAGCGGCGGCGGTCGCCGCCGGCCTCTGCCTGGTCAGGCTGGTCAGGCGCGGGGGCAGCGTCGTCGGAGAAACCACTGCGCAGCCGGACGAACCCGCTCGGCCTGAGCAGCCCGAGCAGCCCACGCCGGGGGAAGAGCCCACGCGGCCGGACGAACCGGTCGACGGCGGCGCGCGGCCCGGTCCGATCCCCAGCACCGGCATACCTGTCTCCTGACCGGCTCCTGTCCGGCTCCTGTCCGGCTCCTGTCCGGGGCATCGCGGGGTACAGCGGGGTATAACTGAAATCGACGTCAACATCGCATCCTGGAGTCATCTGTGGCTGAGCGCGTTGTGGTCGAGATCCGGGACGGTGTCGCCGACGTCCGCCTGAACCGCCCGGAGAAGCTCAACGCGCTCGACGGGCCCATGTATCGGGCCCTCGTCGACACGTGCGAGGAGATCCGGAAGCAGCCGGCGGTACGCGTCGTCGTGCTGTCGGGTGAAGGACGAGGTTTCTGCGCGGGCCTCGACTTCGCGGCGTTCCAGACCATGGCGGGCGACCGTGCGGCCAGCTCGGCGATGGCCGAGAACGTCGCCTCGAAAAAAGGCGCGAACATCGGCCAGCGGGCCGTCGCGGGCTGGTCCGAGCTGGCCGTTCCGGTCATCGCGGCGATCCACGGGCCCTGCCTCGGCGGCGGCCTGCAGCTCGCGCTCGGTGCCGACATCCGCCTCGTCGCGCCCGACGCCTCGCTGTCGGCCATGGAGGTCCGCTGGGGGCTCGTGCCGGACATGGGAGGAAGTCTCGCTCTCGCCCGCCTGGTCCGTCCCGACGTCGCCAAGGAGCTCGTCTGGACCGGGCGCACGGTGTCCGGAGCGGAGGCCGTCCACCTCGGGCTGGCGACGAGGCAGGAGGCCGACCCACTCGCCGCGTCCCTCGAACTGGCCGCACGGATCGCGGCCCGCAGCCCCGACGCCGTGCGCGCGGGCAAGCGGCTCCTGACCGACGCCGTCGGCCGCACGCCGGACGAGCAGATGGCCCTCGAACGTCAGGAGAGCAGCGCGCTGGTCGGCACCGCCAACCAGATCGAGGCGGTGACAGCCTCCTTCGGGAAGCGCCCCCCGCTCTTCCGGGACGACCCCGCCTAGAAACCGGCGGCACGGCGACATTCCGGACCGCCGGTAACGACTACCGGCCGACGAAGCGGGATTTCCTCCTCGACCGCTTACAGTCCCATCAGCCGCCGTAGGTCACGGGCCTGCGACTCCGTCGCCGACACATCCTCGAGAGGTCAGATGATGCCGTCGATCGATCCCGCCGGCCTGCCCCTGGAACAGAAGGTGTCGCTGCTGTCGGGTCGTGACTTCTGGACGACCAGACCCGTCGAGGCGGCTGGAATTCCGTCGATCGTGCTCACCGACGGCCCGCACGGCGTCCGCCTCCAACGCGACGGCGCCGATCACCTGGACTTCTACGACAGCCTCCCCGCCACCTGCCTGCCACCCGCCGTCGCCGTGGGGTCGAGCTGGGATGTCGGGGTGGCGCGGCGGCTGGGCGCGGCGGTCGGCCGCGAGGCCCGCGCTCTCGGTGTCACGGTCGTCCTCGGGCCCGGCGTCAACATCAAACGCTCGCCGCTGTGCGGGCGGAACTTCGAGTACTACTCGGAGGACCCGCTGCTGGCCGGCATGCTCGGCGCCGCGCATGTCCGCGGGCTGCAGGCTCAGGGGGTGGGCGCGTCGGTGAAGCACTTCGCGGCCAACAACCAGGAGACCGACCGGATGCGGGTCAGCGCGGACGTCGACGAGCGGACCCTGCGGGAGATCTACCTCGCCGCCTTCGAACGGATTGTCACCGAAGCGCGGCCGGCGACCGTGATGACGTCCTACAACCGGATCAACGGGACGCCCGCGTCCCAGCACCGCTGGCTGCTGACCGACGTCCTGCGCGGAGAATGGGGCTTCACGGGCGTTGTCGTCTCCGACTGGGGCGGAGTCAACGACCGCGTCGCCGCCCTGGCGGCGGGGCTGGACCTGCAGATGCCCGGCACGGGCGGCGCCAGCGACGCGGAGATCGCGCGTGCCGTCCGCGCCGGAACCCTCGACGAGGCCCAGGTGGATGCAAGCGCACGCCGCGTCGCCGCCCTCTCCGGCCTGGTCGCCGAATCCTCCAGCCTGCCGGCCGGGGCGGACGGCGAGGTTTCCGAGGTTCCTGTCGACGAGCACCATGCCCTGGCCCGGGAGCTGGCCGCCGACTGCGCCGTCCTGCTCCGGAACACCGGCGGTGTTCTTCCCCTCGCCCGGCAGTCCCGCATCGCGGTCATCGGCGACCTGGCCACCAGCCCCCGGTTCCAGGGCGGCGGCAGCTCGCGCATCAACCCGACCAGGATCGACATCCCGCTGGACGCCATCCGCGCGCTGGGCGAATCGGTGACCTACGCGCGGGGCTACTCCGCTGACGGCACCGATGACGATCAGCAGGCGGGGTCCCGAAGCGGGAGCGACGCGGTCGGGGGCGACGGTCGAGAGGCATTGCTCACGCAGGCCGTGCGGACGGCCGCGGCGGCCGAAGTGGCGATCGTGTTCGCCGGGCTCGACAAGGAGACCGAGGGCATCGACCGGGAGCACCTCGACCTGCCAGCCGAGCAGTTGACCCTCATCCGCGCGGTCGCCGCGGCGGCACCGCGCACCGTCGTCGTGCTGGCCGGCGGCGGCGTCGTCTCGCTGGAGGGCTGGCACGACGACGTCGACGCGATCCTCGCCGGCTGGCTGCTCGGCCAGGCCGCGGGCGGCGCGATCGCCGATCTCCTGTTCGGCGTCGCCAATCCGTCCGGGCATCTCGCGGAGACCATCCCGCTGCGTCTCGCGGACACTCCCAGCTATCTCAACTTCCCGGGCGAGGCCGGTCATGTCCGCTACGGCGAAGGCGTGATGGTCGGCTACCGCTATTACCAGACCGTCGAACGCGCCGTGCGCTATCCGTTCGGGCACGGCCTGAGCTACACCACCTTCACCACCGACGCTCTCGACGTCACCCTGGCCGGAGACGACACCGCCACCGCCCGCGTGACCGTGACGGTGACGAACACCGGCGCCCGGGCCGGCCGGCACGTCGTCCAGGTCTACGTCGCCACCGCCGCGGGGCCGGTCCGCCGCCCCGCCCGGGAGCTGCGCACGTTCACGAAGATCACCCTGCGGCCGGGCGAGACCCGCACCGTCGGCCTCGATCTGGATCGGCGTGCCTTCGCCTACTACGACATCGAACTTCACCGGTGGGTGGTCGCCCCCGGCGACTACACGATCCAGATCGGCGAGAACGCCGCGCACATCGTCGCCGAGCAGACCATCACCCTCACCGGCGACTCCGGCCACCGGCCGCTGAGCCTCGACTCCCCGTTCGGCGACTGGCTGCACCACCCGGTCGTCGGCCCGCAGCTGCGGCGCTCCCTCGGCGGAGGAATGACCGAACAGTCCCGCAAAGCCCTCGAGCAGAACCCGGACCTGCTCGAATCGATCTCCACCATGCCGATCCGCCAGGTCCTGAGCATGGCCGGCACCAGATTCCGGGACGAGGAGCTCGCCCGCCTGATGGAGCTGAGCCGATAACGAGGCAGGCGCGCCCGCGCATAACAGAGGGCGACGCGGCGTTACTCCAGTTCGAGGAGCGAGTTCACGATCAACTCCCGGTGCGACTGCATTTCGGGAATCTCCAGCGCGCTCGACAGGACATATTTGGCACGCCCCTTAAGTGCCGACTGATGATACCCACAGCAGTAGATCAAATCTACGCAGGTGACGCGAATTTGTGAACTACTTGAAGTCTCCAGCAGTTCACAAAAGAACGGGAATGCCAGTGAAATCTCCCCGATACATTCCTCGATACTGACAGGCCCTAGGCCCTGGTCTTCGGGCTCGTGGACATATCCACCAGATATTTGCGCCAGCAGTTCAAGCGCATAATCAAGGGCGGGAACCGAGAGTTGCGTCAGTGACTGAACCACGCAGGCCGCGACTGGCACAGTAGCCTGCGTAAGACAGCCGTCTACCAGGGCAACACTATCGATTCGCCAGTAAGCAGACCTCGCAGCCTCCTTATCAGTCGCTCCAGCGAGGTCACGGATAGCATCGGGCAGAGCAGCCGAGTCCGCGAAGCTTCGCAGACCAGCCCAGTCGTGTCTCGCTAGTTCGATCTCCATGGATCCCCCTGCAGAACCGTCCGATCGGAGCCCCGCCTCTGCGTGCTCCACTCAGACGGTCAAGTCGATGATGCGAATCTATCAGAATGAAGCGAAGAAGTCCGACTGGAACGTATTTGCTCGCTGCACAAATGACGATCGTTCAGGCGCTTTCAACCGTCATCGAGCACCTGGGGATCCAGCCTTCCCGCGAGGGCCGGCGGAGGTCGAACTACCCAATCCGTCGGCCCCACCGGTATCGGAACGCGGGCGGGCAGCAGCCGAGAGCTGCCCGCCTACCACTTCGGATCCAAGGAAGCGCTGATCGACCGGCTCACCGCACGCGCCCCGGAACAGGCGATCGCGGCGACCTCCGCCGCCCTCGAACGAGCCCAGCGCGACCGTGCGGAGCTCACCGCGCTGGCGATCCTGTGCGTCACGATGGACACCTATCTCGGGCTGTTCGCCGCCGCCGACGCGGAAGCCCGCGCCGTCGTGGTGCTCTGGGGTGCCAGCTTCGCCACGGAATCCGATCTGCCCGCCGTCCGCGAAGCGGCCCGCCTGCGGCACCGTGAGCTGACAGGCCAGATCCGGGCCGGCCAGCAGGACAGGTCCATCCGCGCCGACATCGACCCTGCCGCGGCGGCCGTCGTCGTCATGGGCATGGTCCGCGGCGCCGCCGCACTGTCCCTGGCCGAGCCTGACGCCGCCGACCCGAACCAGGTTCGGAAGCTGTGCGGCGACGCCATCAAGACGCTCCTTCGCGACAACGGCGGAACCATCACCAGCCCGGCATAGCGCGACGGTGATGATCGCACTCCACAACGACGGGTCGAGGGCATATTGACCGACCCGTTGCAGAGACCAGCAGCCCTCTCCGCATGTTCGTACGAGACGTACGCTGTTCGTATGCGCAAGAAGGTCGTCACGATCGGGAACTCGGCGGGCATCACGATCAGCCCGGCCGAACTGCGCGCCCTGGGCGTCAGCCCCGGAGACTCCGTCGAGGTGACCATCCGCGCCGGGGTCCTGGAGGCCCGCGCCGTCAGCCAGTACGAGGACACTCCCCTACCCGACCTGATGGCCGTGATCAATGCCGCACGGACCAGGCCATGACCTGGACGCGGCCGGAGTTCCTGGCCGAGATCGCCCGCACCGGGATCCTGTCGCCGGAATACGCCGAGGACGTGCTCGTGCGGCTGGCGCATCACTCCACCGCGATCGAGGGCAACACCCTCACCCTGGCCGACACCATCACCCTGCTGGTCGACGAACGGGTGCCGGTGGCCGGGACACCGGTACGCGAGCTGTACGAGGTCACCAACCACTACCAGGCTCTCGCCCGCCTCCTGACCGCCGTAGCCGACGGCGAACCCCTGACCACCGAACTCGTCCGCGATCTGCACGCCGCGCTGATGGACCATCTGACCCACGACCGCGGCCAGTACAAGACGTCCAGCAACATCGTCACCGGCGCCTCCTGGCGGCCCACGTCCCCTGAACGCGTCCCGGAACTCATGCTCCAGTGGGCCGACCAGGCCGAATGGCAGACCGCCAACCTCGACAACGAGGCTCTGCTGGAAGCGATAGCCCGCGCGCACATCGCCGTCGAGCGCATCCACCCGTTCTCCGACGGAAACGGCCGCACCGGGCGCGCGATCATCGCCTACCAGACCATTCGCAGGTTCGGGTTTCCCGCCATCATCCAGGTCGCCCAGCGATCCGGGTACATCGCCATGCTCGACGCCCAGGACACGCCCGCCCTGACCCGTCTGCTCGCGGTCTCACTCGCCGACGAGGCAGGCCGCGCGCAGCCGTAGCCACCCATGGTCGCCAGGACGGCGAAAGGCCTCAGATGCTCGAACCCGCCGGCATTGTCGCCCTCCGTGGACGCGGCTACGGCTGGTAGCGGTAGCCCATCCCCGGTTCGGTGGTGAGGTGGCGGGGGCGGGTGGGGTCGGGTTCGAGCTTGCGTCGCAGCCGGTTGATGTAAAGGCGCAGGGAGGATGTGTCGTCCGCATAGGACTTTCCCCAGACCTGGGTGACCAGGGCCCGGCTGCTGATGAGCATGCCCGGGTTGCGCAGCAGTGCTTCGAGCAGCCGCCACTCGGTCGGGGTGAGATGAACGGGTCCGCGACCGCCGTTCCGGGAGGTGATGGACTTCGCCACGAAATCGACGTGGTAGTCCCCCACCTCGGCTACCGGGGCCACCCGGGCACCGGCCCCTCGCCGGCTGACGGCACGCAGCCGGGCGAGGAGCTCCTCCACGGAGAACGGTTTGGTGATGTAGTCGTCGGCTCCGGCATCCAGGGACGCGATCTTGTCGTGCCCGGAGGTGCGGCCAGAAAGAACGATAATCGGGATGTTGGTCCAGTCCCGCAGGCCGCGGATGACGTCGATGCCGTCCATGTCCGGCAGCCCCAGGTCGAGCACGACGATGTCGGGTGGATGGGCGGCGGCCTCGGCCAGGGCGTGCCTGCCGTCGACCGCCGTACGGACCTCGTATCCCCTGGCGTGCAGGGTGATCCGCATCGCCCGCAGGAGCTGTGGTTCGTCCTCGACGAACAGCACCCGGCTACCGTGATGTGGATCAGGTCCGCTACCCATCAGCCAGCTCCTATCCGCAGGCGGTGTGCGTTTCCCCGCGGGTCTCCCCGCACGTCGCCCACCGAGCTCCCGGCCGGTTCACGGGGCGGCCGTGGCTCGGTCGAGGTCGAGGTTCAGTTCCAGGACGTTGACGGTCGGCTCGCCGAGGAAGCCCAGCGCCCGGCCGGTGGTGTGCCTGTCGACGAGGTCGCGCACCTGGTCGAGGGGCATGTCGCGTTCCCGGGCTATCCGGGGAACCTGCAGCTCGGCGTAGGCCGGGCTGATGCCGGGGTCGAGGCCACTGGCGCTGGCGGTCACGGCGTCGGCGGGCACGGCCGGCTTCTCCGGGGCGTCGCCGCGGACGAGGACCCGCTCACCGGCGGCGATGTCATCGCCGGGCGTACGGCACTCGACGGCCACGCCCTGGTAGCTGGCGAGGAACGGGGTGGCGGGGCACGCCTCGTTGACGCTGACGACGCGGGTGATGGCGCCGTCGAACCCGGGGCCGGCGTGGTAGACGGCGAGGACGGCGCCGACGCCGGAGGCGGTGCAGTACTTACGGCTGCCGTCGACCCCTTCCCGCTCGCCGATCGCCAGGCTGCGTGCGCAGACCTGGGTGAGCAGGCTCTGCCCGCTCTCGTCCTCGTCGGGGGTGGCGGGGTCGTCGATGCCGTCGACGACGTCCTCTGGGCCGAGGTTGGACGCCGAGGTGGACGTCGGGTCATAGCCGTCACCCGCGGCGGACGGCCGGCTCTGAAAATAGGTGAGCAGTGCGTTTCCGTCGGTGTCGGTGAACGACTGGCCGATCAGCGACGAGCCGACACGCTGGCCTTCGGCGTTGGTGACGAAGGATCCGTCGGCGTTGTCCTTCAGGCCTGGGATCTGCGCGATGGCCAGGATCGCCAGCGGGTAGGCGAGGCCGACGAGCACGGTGAGGACGAGCAGTGCCCGCAGCGCCGCCAGGTGCTGGCGGATCCAGGATGGAAGCGTTGACATGGTTCAGCCCACTCCCGGGACGAACTGCACAAGCAGGTCGATGAGCTTGATGCCGATGAACGGGACGACGATCCCACCGAGGCCGTAGATGTACAGGTTGCGACTGAGCAGCTTCGACGCACTCGCCGGCGTGTACCGAACACCCCGCAACGCGAGCGGGATGAGCGCGATGATGACCAGCGCGTTGAAGATGACGGCGGAGRGAATCGCCGACTCGGGGCTGGCGAGCCGCATGATGTTCAGCTTGTCCAGGCCGCCGTAGACGCCGGCGAACATCGCCGGGATGATCGCGAAGTACTTCGCGACGTCGTTGGCGATGGAGAACGTCGTGAGCGCTCCGCGGGTGATGAGGAGCTGCTTGCCGATCTCGACGATCTCGATGAGCTTCGTCGGGTTGCTGTCGAGATCGACCATGTTGCCGGCTTCTTTGGCCGCCGAGGTGCCGGTGTTCATCGCCACCCCGACATCGGCCTGGGCCAGCGCGGGCGCGTCGTTCGTCCCGTCACCGGTCATCGCGACGAGCTTGCCGCCGGCCTGCTCCCTGCGGATCAGCGCGAGCTTGTCCTCCGGGGTGGCCTCGGCGAGGAAGTCGTCGACGCCGGCCTCGTCCGCGATCGCTTTCGCGGTGAGCGGGTTGTCACCGGTGATCATGATGGTGCGGATGCCCATCCGCCGCATCGCGTCGAAGCGCTCCCGCATGCCGGACTTCACGACGTCCTTGAGCTGGATGACCCCGAGCACCCGCGCGACCGGGCCCGACGGGGTCCCGATGACCTCGCCGACGACCAGCGGGGTGCCACCGGACGCGGAGATGCCGTCGACCACCTCACCGGCCTGGGTCGGAACCACGCCCCCGTTCTCGCGCACCCACCGGGTGACCGCGCTGGCCGCACCCTTGCGCACCTGCCGGCTGACCGCCGCCCCGGCGGGCTCGCTGTTCGCCGCGGCACCGTGCACCGCAAAACCGTGCACCGCAGCACCGTGCTCCGCGGCGAGGTCGACGCCGGACATCCGGGTCTGTGCGGTGAAGTGCACGAAGGTCGCGTGCCGCAGCTCGCCCGGGGTGCGTTCGCGCAGGCCGTACTTCTCCTTGGCGAACACGACGACGGAGCGCCCCTCGGGGGTCTCGTCCGCCAGGGAGGACAGCTGGGCGGCGTCGGCCAGCTCGGCCTCGCTCACACCCCCGACCGGGATGAAGGCGTTCGCCTGCCGGTTGCCGAGGGTGATCGTTCCGGTCTTGTCGAGCAGCAGGGTGTTGACGTCGCCCGCCGCCTCCACGGCCCGCCCGCTCATCGCCAGCACGTTGCGCTGGACGAGCCGATCCATCCCGGCGATGCCGATCGCGGACAGCAGCGCCCCGATCGTCGTCGGAATCAGACAGACCAGCAGGGACGCGAGCACGATGCCGGTGATCCCGTCACCGGTCAGGGTCGAGGTGTCCGGCAGCGCGGGCTGCTGCGCCTTCGAGTAGATCGCCAGCGGCTGCAGGGTGGCGACGGCCAACAGGAAGATGACGGTGAGCGCGGCCAACAGGATGTTCAGCGCGATCTCGTTCGGCGTCTTCCGCCGGTTCGCCCCCTCGACCAGGGCGATCATCCGGTCGATGAAACTCTCGCCGGGCTTCTGGGTGATCCGCACGACGATGCGGTCGGAGAGCACCTTCGTCCCGCCGGTGACCGAGCAGCGGTCCCCGCCGGACTCGCGGATCACCGGCGCCGACTCGCCGGTGATCGCCGACTCGTCCACGCTGGCGATGCCGTCGACGATGTCGCCGTCGCCGGGGATGAACTCCCCCGCCTCGACGACCACGACATCGTTCTGGGCCAGCCGGGGAGCGGGAACCAGTTCCTCGGCCGCGGCCTCGGCAGGCTGGCCCGGCCGCCAGTCGACCAGCCGGCGGGCCTGGGTGTCGGTCTTCGCCCGGCGCAGCGCCTGGGCCTGGGCCTTTCCGCGGCCTTCCGCCACGGCCTCGGCCAGGTTGGCGAACACGACGGTAAGCCACAGCCACACGGTGATCAGCCAGCCGAACACCGACGGGTCCGCGATCGCGAGGATCGTGGTGAACGCCGCGCCGACCTCGACGATCAGCATCACCGGGTTGCGCCACAGCGTGCGGGGATCGAGCTTGCGCAGCGCGCTGGGCAGCGACTTCCACATCTGCCTCGGGTCGAGCAGGCCTCCGCCGACACGGCGTGGCTGCTCGGGGAGAGGCTGCTGCCGGTCGCCCGCGGCGTCCGCCCGCGTGGCGAGAGTGGTGGTGCTCATCAGTGAATCCCTTCCGCGAACGGCCCGAGAGCCAGCGCGGGGAAGAAGGTCAGCGCAACGATGATCAGCGTGACGCCGGCGAGCATTCCGACGAACTGAGGCCGATGCGTCGGCAACGTCCCGGCGGTGACCGGAACCGGCGCCTGCCGGGCCAGCGAGCCCGCCAGGCCGAGCACGAAAAGCATCGGGAGGAATCGCCCGAACATCATCGCCAGGCCCAGCGCCGTGTTGTACCAGGTCGTGTTCACCGTGATCCCGGCGAACGCGGAGCCGTTGTTGTTACCGGCCGAGGTGAAGGCGTAGAGAACCTCCGACAGGCCGTGCGCTCCGCTGTTGAGCATGCCGGCTCGCTGACCCGGCATCGCCATCGCCACCCCGGTACCCAACAACACGATGATCGGCGTCGTCAGGAAGTACAGCGACGCGAACTTCATCTCCCGCGCGCCGATCTTCTTACCGACATACTCCGGAGTCCGGCCGATCATCAGGCCGGCCACGAACACCGTCACCACGGCGAGGACGAGCATTCCGTAGAGGCCCGATCCGACGCCGCCCGGTGCCACCTCGCCGAGCATCATGTTGAACAACAGCGTGGCGCCGCCGAGGCTGGTGTAGGAATCGTGGAAGGAATTCACCGCGCCGGTCGAGGTCAGGGTCGTCGCGGTGGCGAACAACGCCGAGTTCGCGACGCCGAAACGAGCGTCCGTGCCCTCGGTCGCAGCACCGACCGCCTCAGGGACGGTGCCGTGGTGCGCGCCCTGGAAAGCCAGGTTCACCGCGAGGCTGCCCAGCGCGATGACCGCCATCGCCGAGACAATCGCCAGGCCCTGCCGGCGGTCGCCCACCATGCGGCCGAAGGTGCGGGGAAGCGAGAAACCGATCATGAGCAGGAGGTAGATCTCGAACAGGTTCGTCCACGTCGTCGGGTTCTCGAACGGATGCGCCGAGTTGACGTTGTAGAAGCCGCCGCCGTTCGTGCCGAGCTCCTTGATGACCTCCTGGCTGGCCACCGGCCCGCCGGTGATCGCCTGCTCACCGCCCGTCAGCGTCGACAGCGGCCGGGTGCCGTGCAGGTTCTGGATCGCTCCGCCGGCGATCAGCACGATGGCCCCGAGGACGCAGATCGGGAGCAGGATCCGCACGATCGTCCTGGTCAGATCGACCCAGAAGTTGCCGATCTCGTCACCGGTGCCCACGACGGAGTCCATGCTGCCCGGCCCGGAGGCGACCGGTGCCCGCCGCCGCGCGAAACCGCGCACCACCGCGATCGCCACCGAGATCCCGACCGCGGCCGAGGCGAAGTTCTGCACCGCGAGGCCGACCATCTGGGTGAAGTGCGACATCGTCGACTCACCGGAGTAGGCCTGCCAGTTGGTGTTGGTGGTGAAGCTGACGGCCGTGTTCCAGGCCAGCGCCGGCGAGACCCCGGAGAAGCCCAGGTTCCAGGGCAGATGGTCCTGGACCCGCTGCATCAGGTACAGGAAGAGCACCGACACGGCGGAGAACGCCAGCACGCTGCGGGCGTAGACGGTCCACCGCTGGCCCACGTTCGGATTCACGCCGGTCAGCCGGTAGATCGCCCGCTCCACCGGCAGGTGCTTCTCACTCGAATACACCCGGTACATGTAGTCACCGAAAGGCCGATACGTCGCCACCAGTGCGGCGACCAACAGCACGACGACCAGGATTCCCGCGGCCGTGGTCGACACTAGAAACGCTCCGGGAACAGCAAAGCCGCGATCATGAGGATGCCCAGCCCTATCGCCAGAACGAGACCGGCGATGTTCTCAGCGGTCACAGCCGCTCGACCCCCCGCAGAACGAGCGCCAGCAGCGCGAAACACCCAAGTGTCAGCGCGACGTACACCACGTCGAGCACGAGTCCTCCCTCTCCAGCAACGAAAGCCGTTCCCTCCCGTGCCGCCGTGTACGGACAGCAGGGGCGGGCAGCGTCGCCAGTAAAGCGCGATCGATACCGGTTCCGGCGATCACTCACAGGTTTCTAACGGGGACCCGGCACTTTCTAACAGAACACTAACGGCGATCATGAAAATTGCCGGACGCGGATGCCTCAGGGCCTTCCGGCGCGGTGTCGCCGACCGCAGGATGGGCGGGTGACACGAGGGACACTGCGGATCTATCTGGGTGCCGCACCAGGCGTCGGCAAGACCTACGCGGCACTCGACGAGGCCCACCGGCGAGCCGAACGAGGC